>CAYMDB010000163.1:0-6870 GCA_964388865.1 uncultured Flavobacteriaceae bacterium | reverse complement strand
AAAAGTACTGCCATTATCTTAAAGATGTCAAAATGTCATTAACATTTTCTTATAATAATTTTAGGTTTTATAACTGTAACTTCGCCAGCTAACCGTATAAAAGTATTATGAAAACACGAGTATTAAACATTTTTTTCTTTGTCACCCTAATTTCATTAACTAGCTGTGGAGACAAAGCCAAAGAAGCAGAAACCAAAGAAGCTGTTAAGGCTGCAAGCGCAGAAAATTCTGCAACAACCTACAAAGCCAATACAGAAAAATCAACTATTGAATGGAAAGGATTTAAGCCCACCGGTTCTCATTTTGGAATAATTGCCATAGGAGATGGTGAGTTAAATGTAGACAACAACAGTATTCAAAGTGGTAATTTTAGCATTGACATGAGTAGCATTGTGGTCAATGACATACCTAAAGAGGATGAGGACAATGCAAAATTAACCGGACATCTAAAAAGTGCTGAGTTTTTTGATGTTGAAACCTATCCGACTTCAACGTTTGAAGTTACAGGGATTGAAACTGTAGATGGAAAAACAATGTTATCTGGTAATCTTACCATGAAAGATGCTACAAACAATATTAGCTTTCCTGTAAGTACCGAAATGAAGGACGACATGCTCATGCTAACAAGCGAAACGTTTACTATTGACCGTTCTAAGTGGAACGTGAAATATGGATCGAAATCCTTTTTTGACAATTTAGGTGATAAATTTATCAATGATGATATGGAGTTGAAAATTACTTTGGTAGCAACCAAAGCTTAATCACTCAAAGCGATTCTAAAAAAGCAGTTCAACTTAACATGAACTGCTTTTTTTATGCTTTATTTTTAATCGTGTTTTACTGTAAAATCGAGCCGAATAAAGTTAAAGGTTTACATAAAAATAAACTTCACTGCGGCAATCATTGCTATAAAGCCAATAAAAGCAATGAGCACCCAAATTGTGCCTTTATAATATCTTTTGTGAATACGAAGATCTTTGCGATATTGGAAACCAATAATGACTGCAAACACAATAAAAAATAATAATCCAAAAATCAACTGACCATTACTAAACATCTTCTTATTTTTATGCAAAAGTACGGCATTTTTTATATTTTTAAATGTCGAAAAGGATTCAAAAAACACTTGACCTCTTTTGGCCTTATACGAATACGCGAAAATAAATTAAATTTCAATTCTAAACTATGCAAGATAAAATTACTGCGGTAAAAGCATTTCATGAGGCTTTTAAAATTGGCTATCGTGATACACCAAAAGCCCATCTAGGCCTCGAAAAAAATCTGTTACGCTACAAGTTGATGCGTGAAGAAAATGAAGAATACCTTGAAGCTGCAAACTCCAATGACTTAGTTGAAGTCGCAGATGCCCTGGGTGATTTATTATATATCTTATGTGGCACTATCATTGAACATGGTTTGCAACACAAAATTGAGGAGGTTTTTGAAGAAATTCAACGCAGCAATATGAGTAAACTTGGGGACGATGGTGAACCTATTTACAGAGAGGACGGCAAGGTTTTAAAGGGCCCAAATTATTTTAAACCACAAATTAAAGCCATTTTAGAATCGGAATAACTTATCTGTTCTAAGGCTCATTTATTCCAAAGAACGAATGAGCAATGGATAAATAACGTTTATTTCACTTCGTGTCTCCAACCGTGAACGTCTTCTGAAATATTATGCTGAATGTTAAGCAAGGTCTGTTTAAACAACTTACCGTAAGAATCGTCACATTCTGCAAGGTCAAATAATTCACCTTGATGTTGAAACGCAGACACGGAACTTATAACGGCAGCGGTACCAGCGCCAAAGACTTCTTTAAGTTCACCGGCTCTGGCTGAAGTTTTAATTTCCTCAACTGTAATCGGTCGCACCTCGCATTCAATTCCTAAATCACTTGCCAATTGAATCACACTTTTTCGTGTCACACCGTCTAGTATTCTATCGCTTACAGGGGCTGTTATCAACTTATCATTCACTCTAAAAAACACATTCATAGTGCCTGCCTCTTCAAGGTATTTGTGTGTATTGGCGTCGGTCCAAATCACCTGCTGAAAACCTTCTTTAAGCGCTAAACTTGTCGGATAAAATTGTGCTGCATAATTACCAGCTGCCTTGGCAAATCCAACTCCGCCATCTGCTGAACGACTGTATTCTTCCGCGATTAAAACACGAACAGGTGCGTTGTAATACGATTTTGCTGGAGAGCAAATAATCATAAATCGATATTCTTGTGCCGGCGATGCTGAAATAGCAGGTTCCGTAGCAATTACAAATGGTCTTAGGTATAAGGAATTTCCAACTCCTGCTTTTATCCAATCTTCGTCTAATTTCAATAATGTTTCTAAACCATTAAAAAAATAGTTCTCAGGAAACTCCGGAATGGCCAAACGCGCAGACGATTTATTGATTCTTTCAAAATTTTGCTTGGGTCTAAACAAAAAGATTTTTCCAGCATCATCTTTATACGCCTTCATCCCTTCAAAAACCGCTTGACCGTAATGAAACACACGTGCGGACGGCTCAATAGTCATGGCTCGGTAAGGCGTTATTTTTGGAGTTTGCCATTTACCATCCTTATAATCACAAAGAAACATGTGATCTGTAAATACACGACCAAAGTCTAAATTACTAAAGTCAACACTATTAATTTTTGTCGCTTTAGACTTTTCTATTTCCAATGTATCCGTGTATGTAGCCATATGATGTTCATTTTTAGAGCCCAAAAGTACATAATCATAACGGTTAAAAAAAGTCAATATTCGCATAAATTATGTAAATTTGAAGTACAATTTTTTAAAAAAAAACAAAAATAGAATGAAGAAAACATTTTTAGTTGCGATGCTTACCTTAGTTTTTATCGCTTGCAAAAACGAAGCTCAAAAGACGGATATCAAAGTAGAAGAAGTAAGAAAAGAAATCGCTTATGCGTCTTTTGGTCAAAAAATCAATGATGCAAATGCGCTCGATTCAAAACGCATGATGGCTCAGTACAAAACCATGAAAATTGGCGATACTCTTAACTCAAAGATGACGGCTAAAATTAATGAAGTGTGTTCTCAAAAAGGCTGTTGGATGACGCTAGATTTAGACGGTGAACATGAAGTGATGGTGCGCTTTAAAGACTATGGTTTTTTTATGCCTTTAAATGCTGAAGGTGATGTTGTTGTGCACGGAAAAGCCTATGTTTCTGAAACGTCTGTTGAAGAATTGAGACATTTCGCTCAAGATGCTGGCAAATCGGAAGAAGAAATCGCTGCGATAACAGAACCAAAACGGACTTATTCTTTTGAAGCTGATGGTGTTTTACTTAAGGAATAACTGTTTAGGTCTTGTTGCACTCTTATTTTTAGTTCTTGTAGGTTGTAAGAATGAGGAAAAATCAGCCGAAGCACCAGTAAAAAATCCTGTTAAATACAATATGTATCAATCTTCTGAAATGGCTGGATTTATGAATACTATGTACACTTATAACCAACAATTAAAAGCTCAAATTGTCGCCGGTGACACTCCAACAACAATGCCTTTAGATCTATTAAAACTACATTCTGCAGAAATGAGTAATGGCAAAGCTAGAACAGAAACTTGGCAAAGTTTTGTAAATGTGTTTATAGAATCTCAAAAGGCCATTACAGACACCCTCTCAAATGTTGAACTAAATGAGCGTTACAACACTGCCATAACCAATTGCCTAAACTGCCATAAAACAGAGTGCGTCGGTCCCATTCCTAAAATCAAAAAATTACTGATTCAATCTTAATTGAACAATCTAAGATTAATATATAGAGTCCGTTTCACGTGGGCGTATCATGTGATCAAACACCAAAATAAATAAGCACATGAAACGAAAAATAATCACCACATCAGATGGTTCTAAAACCATACAAATAGAAGATTGGAATGAACAGTACCATTCCATTCACGGTGCCCTTCAAGAAGCGAAGCATGTCTTTTTAAAGCATGCTTTGTTTTTTTACTATGATACATTTCTCAGTAAAAATGAAAATTTAAATTTAGCAAGTCATCAACCCAGCGCTATAGCTATCTTAGAAATAGGATTTGGCACAGGACTCAACGCGTTTTTAACGCTGATTGAAGCTGAACAGCTCAATCTTCAAATCAATTATGTAGGTGTAGAGGCCTATCCACTGCAGTTAAATGAAATACAACAATTAAATTATGTTGAACTTATTTCTGAAAAACACGCGACTAATTTTGAACAAATGCATGCCATTTCGTGGAACTCAGCCCACCGCATAACCTCACACTTTCAATTAGAAAAGCAGGAAAAATTCTTTCAAGACATAACTGCCCTTAACGCATTCGAGATCATCTATTTTGATGCTTTTGGCGCACGTGTTCAACCTGATTTATGGACTGAAGATATTTTTAAAATCATGTTCAACGCACTTAAAGACAACGGTATTTTAGTGACCTATGCTGCTAAAGGAAGTGTGCGTCGTGCCATGCTAGCCGTTGGTTTTACCGTAGACCGCTTACCTGGTCCTCCCGGCAAACGCGAAATGTTACGAGCGCGCAAAATGCGCTCGTAACATTCGGCGAAGCGAAGCAAACGGATTGCCAAAAAAACATCATTCTACAAAAATCACATTGACAATTAAAGAGATTGCCGCACCTCGATCGCAATGACGGGAATAATTGAATGGCGGGATTGAACGTTAAATCGAATCTAAAATCAACGCTAAGCCTTTTTACCTTTCTTATCTTTACAGAAAGCAGACTAATGACCGTTTTAATAACAGGAGCAACAGGATTAATTGGACAAGAAATCGTAAAACAATGTCATGAGCAAGACATTAATGTTCATTATTTAACGACTTCAAAATCGAAATTAAGCAAAGAAACTAACTACAAAGGTTTTTATTGGAATCCAGATGCCAATGAAATAGACCACAAGTGTTTTGAAGGGGTCTCGGCTATCATAAACTTAGTTGGAGCTTCGATTTCAAAGCGCTGGACAAGCTCTTACAAAAAGGAAATCTTAGAAAGCAGAACCAAAACCGCTCAACTATTACAACAAACTATAAAAGCGCATAACTATAAAGTTGAGCATGTAATTTCAGCAAGTGCCATTGGCATTTACCCAAGTAATCTTACCAACTATTACGATGAGACTTTTTCGGAAGTATCGGATACCTTTTTAGGAACTGTGGTTAAGGAATGGGAGAGCGCAGTAGATGGTTTTAAAACTTTAGGCTGTAAGGTCGCAAAAATTAGAATTGGATTAGTTTTAGCTAAGAATGGTGGAGCCTTGCCCGAAATTATAAAACCAATGAAACTAGGTGCTGGCGCAGCCTTTGGATCTGGTGAGCAATGGCAAAGTTGGATTCATATTGAAGATTTAGCGGCATTTTTTGTCTTTAGCTTACAACAAAGATTAGAGGGAGTTTACAATTGTGTAGCACCAAATGCGGTTACCAATGAAGAACTCACTAAAACTGTGGCAAATGTTTTAGATAAACCATTGATTTTACCAAATATTCCAAAATTCGCCATGAAATTAGCACTAGGAGACATGCATATTTTATTATTTGAAAGTCAACGCGTTTGTTCACTAAAAACGGAAGCTACGGGCTTTAATTTTAAGTTTGTTAATTTAAAACCTGCCTTAGAAGATTTATTACAATAATTGACATTACAAAAACTGCTACTTAGGCTACGCACAGTATACAGATTCGTTTCAATTGCATTATAAATAGCTTTATCTTAACGATGTTGATCAATTAAAATTAGATTTCCATCTGGGTCCGTAAGCATCAAACTTGCTGGTCCGGTATTAGTTTCATCGGCTTCGGTGACCAATTCAATGGCTTTACTTTTTAGATGCTTCTGAATGCTTCTCACATCGTCAAAATTTTCAATATTCTGTGCGTTTTCGTCCCAACCAGGATTAAAGGTTAAGATATTACCTTCAAACATACCTTGGAAAAGTCCGATGAGCGCATTTTCGTTTTTCATAATGAGATAGTTTTGATCTCCACCACCAGCAAAAACCTTGAAACCTAATATTTCATAAAATTCTTGAGACGTTCTGAGATCCTTCACGCTAAGGCTCATGGAAAAGGCACCTAATTTCATAGGTTCTTGATTTTGATTTGCATTCATCTGTACTCTGGATTTTGAGGATTCTGTAGCCGAATGACTGGCATATAGACCAACAAAAAAAGATAGTATTACACTTCCTATGACTACGATGTTCTGCTTCATGACGATTAAAAAATTAAAATTGAGGTCTACGTGTTTAATTGTAATTACCTAAAAACAAGAAATTCGGAATGAACTTTGTAAAGTTAACTAGCGTATTTAAATTTAAGAGGTAAAAAAATTATCTCAAATACACATTTCCCACCAAACGCTCTACGGTTGGGTGCTCGTTACCGCCTGATGGCTCTATGGTAACGTTAAGAGATTCGGTATGGTCTATATAGGTCATAGCCATAAGATTTTTGTTTTTAGAAATCACACCCATATTAATCATTTCGCCTTCCACATCGGCCCATAACTGATAATCGTGCTCAGCATCTAATTCTGGTAAACCTTCGGCGTTGATCACAACTGACTTGGTTTTATGATTTACATAGCTTACCACTTTTGCCTCTGGTAAGGACGCATTGCCTTCTAAAATGTATTGCTGGGTATCTGGACTGGCAATGGCGGCATAAAAGGTCTCATTTGATTGCAATCTATTGTTTAAAAGTTCAATAGTGGTATTTAAATTAGAATTATCGGCTTCTACAGTATGTAATTGCTGATTGAGGTCCTCCATTTGTGTGTACATCCAAAATAAACCTACTATTAATACCGCTGAAATACTGGCAACAATTCCTAAATAAAACTTTGTATTATTTG
>CAYMDB010000162.1:0-6876 GCA_964388865.1 uncultured Flavobacteriaceae bacterium | reverse complement strand
TATCTAAAATTTATGCCTGAAATACTTAATCCCACAACTTTTTTGCTTGACCCCTATTTTATCGAGCAGAACGACTAATATTCTGTGACTTCTCCCCAATTTTCACCTGTTTTGATGCGGTAGAGTTGCATTTCTGATATCCCAAATTGCTTGGCTATCATTTTCAATCGGGTTCTTCGATTGGGATCGTTTATTTTTCTTTTTAAGAGTTTCACTTTTGTCTCTGTGAGTTTCGCATGTGAAGGTTTTTTCTTCTTTATATTTTTAAACTGAGGGTTACTGAATTGATGCAATTCCTTTTCGCGTTTCGTTGCCCATTTTAAGTTTTCAACTCTGTTATTTGTTTTATCGTAATCTAGATGAATCACATAAATCCCGTCATTTTGTTCCAAAAAATGTTGAGCCACCAACTTATGCACATAACGACTGGTTTGTTTACCGTTGCGTTTTTGTTTAAGTGGTAAATTTTGGTAGCCGTTGATATAATAGCACTTTACAAGAACTTCATCTTTTGTTTTACAATTGATGAGCCTGCCGTAGTTTGAAATTTTAAATTTTTCTTTTTCAGAAATACTGTCATCAAACTTAATATCTTTCCATTTTTCATTCCAATAATTTCGTATCATCTTGTGTGATTTAACTTGTTGTATTAATCATAAAAATAAGGTTTAGTACATGCCCCTAACTTTAGCTAATTTAGCAATCCAAGTGTCCAATTCCTTTTTATGATTTGCAATGTTTTTATGCACGTCTTTTACCAAGGGATTATCAGATTCTACATTTGAGAAAAACTGAAGATTGTTTTCAAGTTGATTGATTTCAGATTTAATCTCATCAATTTTTTTACGGATGAAATTTTGTTCGTTATCTAATAACCTAGTGTCATCTGGCTTTGCTAAATTTTCGAGTTTGCTTTCAAACTTTACCATTTCTAGCTTCGACTTGTCGATTTTAAGTTTATCAAAAATAGCATCAATCGTTTTGTAAAATTTCCCGTCTATAAAACGTTTGTTTTGAGGAACGAATCCAATGGCTTTCCATTCAAAAATTTTATCTTGTAATGTTTTAATGTCTGCTTTCGGGTTATCGGTTAATTCAAAGGTTTTTAAATCATCGAGCATTTTCGATTTTTTGTCGAAAGCATCGTATAAGTGCTGATTTTCGGCTTTGCGCTCTGCATGCATTCTATCGAAATAATGATTACAAGCGGCCTTAAACTGTTTCCAGACCTTATCGCTATCGCGTCTTGGTACGTGACCAATTTTTTTCCATTCGTTCTGAATTTTCTTCATCAACGGAGTTACAGTTTCAAAATCGTCACTGTCTTTGTTGTCGTTGGCTATTTTAATAAGATTTTTCTTCTTTTCAAGATTTTCGTATTGTTCTTTCTTTAAATCTTTATAGAATTGATTTTTGCTTCTGTTGAAGGTTCTTACCGCGTCTTTAAATTTTGCCCAAGTGGTTTCGTTTACTTTTATGGGTACCTTGCCAGCATTGAAAAAATCCTGTCTTAGTTTTTCAATGGTTTTTATTTTTTTCTGCCAAGCACTGTGCGCACTTGTCTTGTCATCATTTACCGCATTAATTTGTGCTATAATTTCTTCTTTTCGCTCAAGATTTTTTTCGTGAGCTTTGTCCATATCCGCGTAATAGGCCTGACGCTTATCGTGAATAATTCTCGTCGCCTCACTAAAACGATCCCAAATGGCCTCTCTGTGTTCTTTACCAACTGGGCCAAGCTCTTCTTTCCAAATTTTGTGTAAGACCTGAAGTTCTCTAAATGAACGATTGGTGTTTTCATCTTTGGCGAGTTCTTCGGCACGTTCAATAAGCTTAAGTTTCTGCTCGTAATTATGCTTGAAATCCATATCTCGCAAATCATTATTGAGGTGCAAAAAGTCGTAAAAACGCTCTACATGATGATGGTAAGTGTTCCAGGCATTGTTGTACTTATCTCTTGGAATGGGACCGGCAGTGCGCCACTTATCTTGTAATTCCTTAAAATGTTTATAAGTGGTATTGATGTTTTCTTCAATATTTAGAAGACCTTTGATTTCCTCTATAATGTTTAATCTGTTTTCAAGATTTTGCTTGAGATTTTCTTCTCGTTCTTTATAATAAGCAGAAATAGACTGCTTGTAGTCTTTATAAAGTGAGTTAAATAATTTTTTGGTGTCGTTGGTATAATAGAAATCTATTTCCTCTCCTCCTTCTACCAAAAATTCTTCTTTTTTCTCATCTAGAAGCTCACTGAATTTATCATTAAATTCCGCTTTAATTTCGTTAACCTGTTTTGAAATGGTCTGAATTTTATGATGCTTTAATAAGCTATTGAGTTCAGTTGCCAACTCTTGCATGCTCATGACGTTATAGTCCTTTTCCTCTAAACTATGACGCTCGGCATTAGATTCG
This sequence comes from uncultured Flavobacteriaceae bacterium, assembly GCA_964388865.1. Lineage (GTDB taxonomy): Bacteria > Bacteroidota > Bacteroidia > Flavobacteriales > Flavobacteriaceae > Winogradskyella. Next base: position 4,464 of record CAYMDB010000162.1, on the reverse strand, counting down.
TCCTCAGCATCTTCTGCGTTGGATTCTTCAATTTCGTCAACATGATTTTTCTTATCTGTTTTGGTCGCAGGTTGATCCCCGGTAGCATTGGTTTCATGGGTGTTTTCAATCTTGGTCTCATTTTCAACTTCATCTTCGGCTTCAACTTCAATTTCGCTTTCAGCCTCAACCTTTTCTACCGCATCAGTTTCATTTTCGACTTCAACTTCACCTTCAGCCTCAACCTTTTCTACACCTTCACTTTCATTTTCAACTTCTTCAGCTTCAATTTTATTTTCGACTTCAACCTTTTCTACCGCATCACTTTCAGTTTCAACTTCGACTTCAACTTCAACTTCATTTTCAACTTCACCTTCGGTATCGGCTTCAAGTTCGACTTGAATTTCAGCTCCTGCTTCAACTTTCGGTGTAGCTTCTTGTGCAGGTGTAGATTTTGTAGTTTCTACATCTTTTTTTCCATCTGCTTCTTGCAGGTTATCATTCTTAGACATTTGTCATTTTTTTTAAAAGAGGTTAAAGATACTAACAACTAGCTGAAATACAAAGTAATTTAGCTAATGGAGTATTAATAAGGCGGGTTTAAGGCTTATTCCAGATGTTCCACGATTTCTCTGCTTGTAGTTTTAACATTTCTAAACCATTAATTGTTAGAGCATTTTTTAAAGCTCCTTGCTTTAAAAATTTGGTTTGGGCAGGATTGTAAATGAGGTCGTAAAGAATATGTTTTTCAGTGACTGCGCTATAAGGAAGATCGGGGCACGCATTAAAATTTGGGTAGGTGCCAATTGGTGTACAATTAATAATTATTGTGTAGGATGCGATGATCTCCTCGGACAGATCTGTGTACAAATATTTTACATGGTCTTGTTTGCTTCTGGAGACGTATTCATAGTCGATTTTCAATTTTTGAAGCGCATAAGCAACGGCTCTAGATGCTCCACCAGTGCCGAGAATTAAAGCTTTTTTATGATGTTTTTTTAAATGTGGTTTCAAGGAATTTTTAAAACCGTAGTAATCGGTGTTATAGCCAATTAATTCCTTTAATTTTGAAACTTTTATGGTATTTACAGCGCCGATGGCTTCTGCGCGTTCGTCTAGTTTATGGAGTAGTGGCATTACTTCCTGTTTGTAAGGAATGGTGACATTGAGACCTTTTAAATTTGGAGTAGAACTAACAATGGCCTTTAACTCATCAATATTTTGAAGATCGTAATTAACATAAGAATGCGGTAAATTTTCAGCTTTAAATTTTTCAGCAAAATAAGCTCGAGAAAAGGAGTAGGAAATATTTTTACCTACCAATCCGAATTTAAGCTTTGATTTGTTTTGTGCGTTCTCCATACTTTTCTAATCCGTAAACAATCAAGATTCCAAATGCAATATAAGCAATTGCAATATAAGTTTGGGTATTGAATTCTGGTAAAAAACGCTTGTAGTTGGCAATGATTTGTTTTCCGGTAGAGTCTAAAATAAATGCACCATCGGCATTCGTTTTATATAATGTTTCTTTCCAAGGCCATACGACTCCTAAGGAGCCGATTATAAAACCCATAATGGTTGCAAGGGTTATTCTTTTGTAATGTTTTAAAATATAATTTAGTATATGAGAAAACGTGACTAAACCGGTAACAGAGCCCAGTGTAAAAATCGCTAGAACTTTTAGCATTCGGATTCGTACTTCATTATGAATAAACTCAAAATTACCTTTAAACATATCGATTACGGTATCGTAAAGAGCATTTACAGAGTCTACGAGAAGCAATACATAATTACCCAAAAGAATTAAAATAAATGAGCCTGAAAACCCCGGAAGCGTCATACCTGAAACACTTATGATGCCGCAGAAAAATACAAAAAATAAATTGTCGTTTTCAGTGGCAGGATCTAAAAAGCTAATACTGAGTCCTATTACAGCACCGATGATTAATGCCGTTACAGTTTTTGCATGCCATTCTTTAAAATCTTTACCGATAGAGAAAATTGAACCTAAAATCATTCCGAAGAACGTGCTCCAAACATAAAGCTCATAATGCACGATAAAATAATCTAAGATTTTTGAGACACTAAAGTAGCTGATGATCATCCCCAAGAACAACAGACTTAAAAATTTACCGTTGATGTAACGGTAAAAACTTTTAAACCGACCATTAATTAGAAGCATAAAAGCCTTGCCATTAGCGCGTTGTAGAGAATAAATAAACTCTTGGTAGAAACCTGCAACAAAGGCTACAATACCACCAGAAACGCCAGGAACTTTATTGGCGGCTCCCATAGCCAAACCTTTAATGACCAAAAAAACACGATCTTTAAGGGTTCTAATGCTTTCCATTATACGTTGTTTTTTGCTTCCCTAAGCCTTCAAGAATAAGGATAGCAGCGAAACCAAACACCATAAATAGTATGGCCCATAAAAGTTGAGGATCGCCGTCATAAGCGGATGGAAGGATACTTTGATCTAATAGGGTAACTTCTTCACCTTTGGAGTCTATACGCGTTTTTAGTATGTTTTTCCATGGCCAAATTTTATTTAAGGATCCAATCATAAAACCAGTTAGTATAGCTAGGGTAAGATTTTTTTGATGTTTAAACATCCAGTTGAGCGCTTTTGAAAATATTTTTAAACCGATTATGGCACCAAGAGCCAACAAACAAAATTTAAAAAAAGCATCTTTAAATAGTGCCATGTCACCATTAATTACGCCGTCTCTTAGGTTATTAATGGTATCAATAGCAGTTTGATAAGCGCCGAGAATTAGTAAGATAAAGGCACCAGAAACACCAGGTAATATCATAGCTATAATCGCAATAAAGCCGCAAAACATCAGATAAAACGGACTGTCTGGTGATGCAAATGGTTCAGCTAATGTGATATAATAGGATAGAACTGAAGTAAGGATAATGGCCAATACAATTTTGAGCGTCCAGCTTTTAATTTGTTTTGCAATATACAAGACGCTTGCTAAAACGAGTCCAAAAAAGAAAGACCACAGTAAAACAGGTTCGTTATGCAGTAGCCATTTTATCAATTTCGCAAGCGATAAGATGCTAATGGCAATACCAGTAAAAAGCGCTATTAAAAAGTTACCGTTTATAGATTGCCATGCGGTTTTAAAGCCCTCTTTTTTCCACACTTTAAAAACATTGAGGTTCACTTTGTCAATACTCTCAATAAGCTCCTCGTAAATACCTGAAATAAAGGCAATGGTTCCACCTGAAACGCCAGGAACAACATCTGCTGCCCACATGGCAATACCTTTACAGGTTATGATTAGGTAATCTAAAAGTCGTCTGCGCATTCTTCTAGGACATAAGAAAGGCTAAGGTATGGATTTTTTTAGTTTGAAGTCTTTTTAGATTCTGAAATTATAGCTTTTACCATAGGCCTGTTTTCTAAATTTGGAAACAGTTCAGCAATGATAAAATTGTAATCAATGTTCAGTCGGACCGCATTTTTAAGATGAAAACGGCCTTCCTCTGTTTGATGAGTTGAAAAATACAAACCACCAAGGCGGTATTCTATCTCGGCATTTTCAGGATAAAATTCTGCAGCTTGAACAAGGTTATAAATAGCGGCTTCAAATTCACCTAAAGACGTTAAAATATCTGATCTATCAAGCCATGTATCTAATTCGAAATTACCTAATTCTAGCGTGCGCTTATAACCGCGTTCAGATTCCTCTAAAAAGTTTAAACGCTTGTTAATAGTGGCGTATAATTTCCAGTACAATACATTGTCACCATCTATGTTTATGGCTTTATTGATATAATACAAGGCTTTCTGATAGTTTAAACTTCGCATGTGAAATTTGGTGATCGCAATCCAACCTTTATCTAACAAAGGATCTTCATCGACTGTCTTTTTTAAAAATTGAATGGCCAATTCTTTTTCACCAAGTTTATCATAACAATGCCCAATTCTCATGAGAGCAAAAGAGGTGGGGTCTTCTAGTGCTAAAGTGATTTTATAATTCTCTATCGCCTCTTCATATTTTTTTAGTTTTTCTAACACTTTACCTTTTTCAATATAGGCACCAACAAAGGTGTCATCTGAAATAATCGCAAAATCAAAGGCAGCATAAGCCTTGGCGTAGTCTTTTATTACAAAGTATTGTCTACCCAATTGATGCCAGCCCACTTCACAATAGGGATTTGTATCTAAAAATTCATTGAGATAGTTTATGGCTTCTGTATTCTTGTTTAAGAAATCATAGCAGTAAACAATATTGTGTAAGGCCGAATAATCTGTTGAATCCGTTTCTAAGCACTTTTTAAAATAGGTTAAGGCATTTTCAAACTGGTCTAAAAACAAATATTCCATACCTATTAAGGCGTACAAATCGGCATCATCATCTGGGGTGTCAGACATATGCACGGCGATGAGCAAGGTTTTAATAGCTTCCTCGTGACGGTCTTGCTTGGAGAGTACATTTGCTTTTTGAATAAAGATTTCTTCGTTATTTGGTT
>CAYMDB010000161.1:0-6885 GCA_964388865.1 uncultured Flavobacteriaceae bacterium | reverse complement strand
TAGAATACACCGAACCCGCATCAAATGAACCTAAAGAATTTAAAGCCCATTTTACATTGAAACGTTGAATCTTCTTTACTGGCTTAGATTTTTTTCAGGTATTATTTCTTCGAGTTACTTCACATAAAGATTTAAACAAATTACTTTAAAAAGACCTACAAGGTTTTAAAAACTTTGCAGGTCAGGAGATGGATAAAAGTCTTTGTTATTGAGCCTCTGTAATTTCAAATTCAATTACTTTTTCAGTGATGTTATCGCTGTTATCTGTGAGTATAAATTTGAGGTAAACGCTATTCGTAGCAAAACCTAGAGGATAGTGTTTTAGATTTTCAACGCGATTAATGGACTGTAACCATTCTTCACCGCAGTGATCAATTATTTCTGGTTTTAAATTCATGGTTGCTGTTTTTATAAACGATATCCAATCCTGTTCTGTATAGGATAAAGTTTCGAAAGTATTGGGGTTAATTTCCCTTAAGGGCTTCCATATGGAATTAAAGGATTTCCAATCACTAGTATTAGGTCTTGAATCATCGCTTATAAATGAGAGGCTATTTTGGTAGCCTTGAAAAACACTTACATTCTTATAAGCCTTATTGGCAAGCACTATGGTTTTGCCTTCTGGCGAGGAACCAAAATCGACCTTAATCGTAATAGAATCCTTCGTTTTTAAACGATAGGTTCTCTTTTGGTCTTGGGTTACTAAATTTTGTATATCAACACTTAAGTTGTCGAGATGAATGTGAATAGGTTTCACAATTTTATCGTTAGACAAATAGCCGTTAAAAACATAACCTGTATGCTTTCGAGATTCAATCTTTACCCATTCTCCTGATATTTTTTCACCAGCATCAAGCACTACATGTTTAATATCGGTTTCTTCTAAGACACCAATAGCTTGTCCGTAAGTTAATTGTCCGATTTTTTGGGCAGTAACATCAGGTTTTGCCCTCACGGTTAATCCGCTTTCTGCGGCGACATAAGCTTGTTGTTGTGCTGTGAGAATGGCTGCATTCATTAGGAATACAATCGCTAAAATTTGCCTTAAAGTTTTCATAGGTTTTAATTTTTGAATTGAACATTTTAGCGGTTTGTTCTCATTGTGTTTAGTTTGTTTGGTGCTTGCGCTCTGGGATATGACCTGTCAGGTTATCAAAACCTGACAGGTCTCTTCCTTTCACTAAATCCTTCCCATTTATTTTTCAACCCTAACCCACTGACCTTTATTTCTTACAAGATAATCATGGTCATACATAGCTTCAGCTTGTGTACCAGGTAAATAGTAGGTTCCTAAATAAGAAGCATTCAGTATTACGCTAAATGTTTTGCTGCCCTGCTTTCCTTTTGAAGGCATATCAAAATAGAAATTAACACGATCATCCCTTATGTCTGTATATCGCGCCTGACTTTCCGTGGTATCCCCAAAATCAGTAAATCTGGTGTTGACAATATCCCAACCTGAAGGAAAGATTTGAGTCAGAGCTACATTATTGACATTTTCATTATTGAGATTAGTAATGCTTACCGTAGCCACAAAATCTTGTCCTTGCTGCAATTTTGAAACATCAATGGTTTTGCCTTGTAAATCTTTGTAAACGGTTGATATACTAAATCCTCGCTGTTCCGTGAGCTCTTCACCTAACTTCAATTTGCCAGAATTCAAGATTCTTACATAAACTAAATTGTCTCTTTCTTTAGTAAGCCTTAGTTGATTGGTGCCTTCAATAACTGGAATATTCCGCTGGGCAATAGCATTATTAGTTGTTATAGTTTCTGTTTTTCCGTTTATGGTATAGCTTAATTTTAAATCTTTTCCTCCATTTTTAATCACCATTTTCCCCATGGCTAGCAAGCTGTAGGCGGTGGTTTGTGTACTCATCCATTGATCGCTAGCGAGGTCTTTAGCGACTAACTTGGCTACATCTCTTGCCTGTGAATTACCAGTAATAATCATGGTTTCTAAAGCCATGGCTCTGTTTCTATCTACTGAACCATAAGTGTAAGCATTAGATTTTGGCGGTTGAAAATTGATATTTGCCGTTTTTGAAATGGCTTCACTCGCCTCTTTTTGTCCGGCTAAAGTATAAGCAGCTGCTAGTCTCCATTTGGCTTCATTTGAGATCTCATCAAATTCGCGCAGCCTGTTCATGCTTGCTAAGTCAGGACTTCCCGCTAAAGCTAGAGTGTATAAGCGATAAGCTTGGGCTAAATCGGAATGATACACACGGTAACTAGGTCTCCAATTTCTAGCGGCTTGTTGTTGATAAGCCAACCAATTGCTCATAAAGGTCAGGGGTAATATAAAGCCTTTTTTCTCGGCTTCAATCATAAAGTGACCAGCATAACTCGTTCCCCAATCATCAGAAGAATTTTCGCCTATCCAATAACTCATCCCACCACTAGGTAGTTGGAAACTACCTAAACGTTTAATAGCATTTTCAATATTGCCTTGAACTTCTTTTTTCTTTTTAGAAGTGAGATCGAAAATATCTGCTAAAAACAACTGAGGAAATACGGCAGAGGTCGTTTGCTCTAAACAACCGTGAGGATACCGAATTAAATAGTGTAAGCGTCCTGTAAAATCCATTGGAGGTAAGGTTGAAAATTCAACGGTTGCCGAATTGCTTCCTAAAACTCCAAAGGTTGAAAAGTTTATGGTCTCATTGGCATTGGCTTCAAGTTCATGATCAACAACGCGAGAGGACACTGGATTTGGATTTTCAACATCAATTTCAACCTTGTAAGTTGATTTTTCGCCGTTTCCTGTAGCGATGACTTCAACGGTGTTGATGCCTTTTGCTTTAGAGACGTCCAATTCAAAATACACCATTTTTTCATCGGGTTTTTCAAATTGAAGCGATTGCGATGTCTTGCCATTTATTGTAATTCCGTCGCTTAGTTTTAGTGATAAATTGACGTTTTTCACCTTGTCTTCCATGGCAAAAACCGTCACTGGAAGAGTTACTTTTTCGCCCGGACTCAACTTGCGTGGTAAGGTGGCTAAAACCATAAGAGGCTGCTTTACCTGAACCGATTTATTTGTGCTGCCATAAGCTTCTGTTTCATTATTTCCAGCCACAACCATAGCCCTCACGGCACCCACATAATTTGGCATTTTGAGTTGATGTGTTTTGGTTTGACCAGCGTCTAAAAGAAACGGTCCTAAAAAGGTCACCACAGGTTTAAACCGATTGGCTTTTTTGTTTTTTCCTTTTAGGGCACTTCCGTCGCCACCAATGGCAAACACTTGGTCAATACTACCAGAATACGCACCAATAACCTCATCAAAAATGTCCCAGGTTTTGACACCTAAAGCTTCGCGTGCGTAAAAAAGATCCCAAGCATTTGGGGTTTTAAAGCGGGTTAAATCGAGTAAACCTTCCTCAACTACAGCGATGGTATAAGTCATATATCTGTTATTTTTTTCCGAGACTTTTATGGCATAAGTTGTCTCTGGTTTTATAACATTTGGCATTTGTAATACTGGTTCTAATTTTGTTGCCTGATTTTCAACCAACATGGGAATTATGCCATATAATCGAATAGGTAAATCATTTAAACTAATGGCATGTGGCTGCAATAAGGAGATATTGATAAACACATTCGGAGCCATTTCTGGAGTCACCGGAATGTCTACAGAAGTCTCGCCAGGTTTAGTGGCCACCCACTGGTGTTGTAAAACTTCAGTGCCATTTTCAATACTGATCAGTGCTCTGCCTTCGCTTCCAGATGGGAAAGTTAAGCGTGCAGTTTCTCCAACATTATACTGGTCTTTATCGGTTGAAAACACTAATATTTTTGCAGCTTCTTTATCTGATGAAGGGCTATTTTGCCACCAATTCTTGAAGAAATACGTGGTGCGACCTGTAGCATGTCCGCTAACAGGATCTACAATTCTTATAAGGTAACGGCCGCGATCATCTTCAGGAATATTGAGTTTAAAATTGGCTTTTCCATTAGCATCTGTGTTTACTGAAAACTGCTGAACAGGTCGGTGATAGTCACTCGAAACGTAGCTTGATAGATTGTCGTAAGACGAATTCCACCACCAACGCCATTCCACTTTATAAATTTTTACTTCTAAGTTTTCACGTTGAATGGGTTTACCTTCGGCGTTGACGCTTGCGATATGGAAACTGTGGTTTTCATTCGTAAAATACGAACCATAGCGGGTTCCTTCAGGGGAGCGTAAACCAACAAAACTCTCATAAGGAGCGTATGGCATGGTGAAGGCATCTAGAGAAAAATCACCACCGTTTTCAAAAGCTCTCACTAAAAATTGAGCGTTTAGCATTCCTGGAGCATTTTGTCCAATATTTAATTTATTGTTTACTGTCGCATTGCCGTTAGCATCAAGTTGACCTTCAAAAATTGTGGTTTCTTCACTAGTAAATGTTCTGGTAGGATCGCTAAAAACGTAGTCTTTATAATTTTTGAAATTGGTCGTTGCAGCGGTAAATTTCGCTTTGATTTCGGCTTTTAGGTGTTTTGCAGGCGCGCCATGCAACCAAGCGACGTTTAAATCTCCTTGAAGTGCTTTGTTGTTGCTTAAAATCTCATCTTTAAAATCGATTTTAATTTTTAAGCGATTCGGTTTTACAGTTTCGATTTTTAATGCTTTTGAAAAGTTGGCACCACCGACTGAAATCGTTGCATTGTAATTTCCAGTTTTGTAATCGGATGATGTTGGCACTTTAAAATCATAGAAATTATTGAGGTTGTCAATGGAGACTTTTCGATAGACTAATTTCCCAACCGGATCCGTAATTTCTAGTTTTACAGGATGGCGTTTTGGCAATTTATTGGCCTTGTCGTTGAGTACAAAAGTTAAGAACAAACTGTCGCCTGGTCGCCAAACACCACGCTCTCCATGGATGTAACCTTTTAAGCCACGTTCTAATCTATTTCCAGATACATCAAACTTGCTTAAAGACAACGAATTACCATCGAGAAGTTTTACGTAGGTAACATCATTCTCTTTTGAGGCGATAGCGAAGGCAGCACGATTTTCAGCATTTATTTTTATAATACCTTCCCTGTTTGTAATACCTTCTGCAATCTTTTGTTGCTGAAAATTGTATAAAGTAACTTTTGTTCCGCTTTCGGGTTGGGTGCTTAAAATATTGGTGACGGCAAATAAATAGCTGTTGCTGTTGCCTTGTTTTGCAATTACACCAAGATTAGAACTAATTAGATTTTGTGAGACGGTCCGGTTTTCGTAGTTAAAATAAGAATCGGTACAAGGATTTTCGCGATCTCGCCATCTGTAATTAGTGTTTCTGTAGCTATACGTGATGTTATCCCAATAATGTTCTTCGCGAAGGTTTTCCTCTTCATCGGTGAGTTCAGTGCTAGGATAGTCATCTTCCTCGTAATAATCATCGTAATAATCACCGTTTTCATTTGTAGTAGTTTCAGTATTTGAAGTGCAATCGTAAAGCGAATAGTCTTTTTTAAAACTCAACTCTACTCTGTAAATCGCACCAGGATCTGCGGTTAAATATTTGGATAAATCAATACTGTAAGCACGCCATTTACCTGTGTTTTCAGCTTCATCCTGAATTAAAGTTATGGTTTCTTTGGCGATGCGTCGTCCAACTTTTTTGATGGTGTATTGGTCGTTGCTGTTAAGGTCGTTTTCTTGTAAAAATTGAAGTACATTATCTTCGAAAATTTTGATAATTCGAACATCAACTTTACTGAGATTAACGGCTTCAAAATTGAATTTTAAATCTTTAGAATTTGGTAAAATACTGCCGTTATTTATGAGTCTAACTTGAGGTTTTAGATCTTCAAACCGCAATATTTCAGAGAAGGCAGTTTTGAGTTTAAAGCCTTCAGTATTTTTAATTCCTGTAAAAATATCCACTTGAATTTCCCCCACTAATTTAGTGTCTGGATATACTTTTAAAACATGACCATCAACACTGTATTTCGGATTTTTAACTCCGGCTATGGCGACTAAGCCTGCAAAGTTTTGTTGCTTTTGAATGGGATCTGAAAAGTTAATCGAAAGGAATTGTTCCGGACTTTGAATCACCTCAGTTTCTACAATAGTAAAGTTGTTTTTTCCAGGAATAGCGATGGTGTTTTCGCCTTGATTTTCGGCCTTTATTGCTTTTCCATCCCATTGAACCGTGATTTGGCTGTCTTCTGTCAACCGCTGGATACTATCAATTTTAAATTCAAAAAATTTAGAACGTTCGGTTACTTCATTCCAAACTAACTTCAGTTCTTTTTTGTTTTGTGAAGCGGAAACCAACTGCCTGGCATCCTTGAGCGAAATCATATCAGCTGAGCGTATTTGGGCAAGAAGATATTGCCATTCTTTGCTATACGATTGAAGATTAGTGGTTACTATATTAAAGCTCGGTGTAATGGTTTTAAATTGAAATATATAATCTTCAAAACCCTTTGGAATACCCTTATAAATCTCAATGAGCTTAACACTAACCATATATTCTGTGGCAGGTTTTAAGGGTTCATCTGGTGTAAAAACTAAAGTGTGTTTGTTCAATGCTTGTAGTTTGCCTTGAACATTTGGGGTTACAGTTACGATGCTAGGGTCAAGGTCTTGTTCATTTTCCCAAGCTTCAACGGGTTTTGATAAACTAATTTTTATAGGTTCTGCAATAGATACTAAACCAGAAGTGGTATAGCTGATATAATCTCTGAATTTAAAAATATTGTCTGTTTCAACCGGTTCTTCTTTACAAGAAAACACAAAAATTAAAATAAGAAGGAGGCCGAGGTGTTTTCTGATGTGCATAAAGCTGCGAGATTAAGGTTAAAACGTTGATGATAAAAAAGGGTAGGTGCTTTCTTGTTAAATAAATACGTGATTTTTCAAAAGCTTAGACTTTGGGGAAATGTTAAAATGTTCCT
>CAYMDB010000160.1:0-6905 GCA_964388865.1 uncultured Flavobacteriaceae bacterium | reverse complement strand
GGAAAAGCTTATCATCATCATTAGTGGCTGTGACCCTTTTTGCAACTTGGTTTGGTAGTGGCGCCATTATGGGAAATCCAGGCTATTTTATTAAAGATGGGTTTTCGGCATACTTCACACTTATACTGACAACGGCTATTTCTTTAGCTATTGTTGCCTTTTTTTATGTGCGTAAATTATACCGATTGAACATTGTGACGGTCAATGACTTTTTTCGTATTAAATACAACAAAGCACTAGAAACTATTTCCTCCGTACTTATGGTATTCTGCTATCCACACTGGATTGCTGCACAGTTTGTTGCTCTGGCTTACTTGTTTCATTCCATTTTAGGAATTCCCATCCATTATGGGATTATATTGGGTGCGAGCATCGTTGTTTTTTACACCTACATCGGTGGCATGTGGGCTGTTGCCTATACGGACATGGTGCAAACAATCATGATTTTAATTGGTTTAATTTTTTTGCTGGTTGAAATCTTAAACCAAACCGGTGGCATTTCACCAATATTTGCCAAACAACCCAAAGCATTTTTTAATTTCTACCCAAGCGGTGGCATTAAAGATTGGTCAAGTTATATTGCTTTACTCCTTGCGTTTACAGCAGGAGCCATTCCTGCTCAGGAAATTTACCAGCGTGTATTTTCTGCCAGAAGTGTGAAAGCTGCTCAAAACGGATTAATTTTAGGAGGCTTGTTATTGGTCGTTGTAACGACTGTACCACTTGTGATTGGTTTAGGTGGTATTTACCTCAATCCTAATTTAATTACAGACGGAGATTACCAAAATGTGATACCAGCTTTGGTCAATTCCATGATGGGTTTACCGCTACAGATTATATTTTATGGATCGTTAATCTCAGCTATTTTAAGTACTTGTAGTGGAGCAATGCTCGCGCCAGCATCTGTGATTGGCGAAAACCTCATTAAACCCTACGCATCTCAAATCACAGATAAACAACTACTTCTATATACAAGATTAAGTGTCGTTCTGGTGGCTATGCTTGCCTGTTATTTTGCAAATGGTGATAATGATATTGTTGCACTTGTTGAAGCCTCTTTAGCTCTGATTTTAGTCTGCCTTTTTGCCCCATTTACCTTTGGCTTGTTCTGGAAGAAAGCTTCTGTCGGTGGTGCATGGTCGGCCATGATAGTAGGTGGTTTAACCTATTTTACATGCTTAATGCTAGATACTGTTATCGATGCTACGATATATGGCTTTGTGATAAGCTGTGTCAGTATGGTGGTAGGCAGTTTAGTATTTAAAGATGAAATTGATAAAAGTGAAAAACTATATGCTAATCCTTTATACCTCAAAGGTCCTAGAGACCCGTGAGGCCTTGTACGCTGTATGAATATTAACATAACATATTTAACAATAAAATGAAAACATCAAAATTACTAAGCATTGGAATTCTCTTTTTAACGCTATTTTCAACATTAAGTTGCGCTGAAAAAGATAAAGAACTAAGCAAAAACGTGACCACAGAATCAGCTGAAAAGTCTTCAATCGAAAAACCCGAGTACTTCCTACTACGTCCCGAAATTGAAAACGCCTATGGCTATTCTCACGCCGTAAAAATTGGTAACCACATCAAAATTTCAGGAGCCGTAAGCATGGACGATGAAGGCAACCCAACAGCCGTTGGGGACTTAGCACAACAAATGAAAAATTGTTATGCCGACTTAGATAAAATCCTAAAACATTACGGCTGCACTTTTGATGATGTAGTTAAAGAAGATGTGTTTACCACCAATATGCCTCTGTTTTTAGAACATGCAGAATACAGAACTGAAATTTACAAAAACCATTTCCCAACAGGATCTTGGTTGGGTGTAAAGGAATTAGCCTTACCCGAATTGATGATTGAAATTGAACTGGAAGTTTATCAAATGGAAAATTAACAGGCTTTAATATGATAAAAACTTTAAAACCAAGTATACTAGTAGTATTAGGTCTTATTGCCGTCTATTTTGTAGTTGACAGAGCACTACCTTACTTCTTCAATTTTAATATAGAACACTATCAAGACTACTACTGGCCTAATAAATGGTGGCTAGTTGGTCATTTGCTAGGTGGTGCACTGGCCTTAATTATCGGACCCTTTCAATTTAGCACAAAATTCAGAAACCGCTTTTTAAAAACGCACCGCGATTTAGGCAAGGTGTTTATCATTGCCATCATTTTTGCTTCTTTAAGCGCCATGTATATGTCTGTTTATGTGGCACCACAAGTTAATATTTCTTGGAGTATTTCATTGTTTGTGATGGCCTTGGCTTGGCTAGTGAGTGTTTTAATGGCCTACAGGGCCGTGCGCCTTAAAATAATTCCGCAACATCGCGAATGGATGATTAGAGCCTACATCATTACACTTGGTTTTGTACTGTTTCGAGTTCTTAATGAAAATTCATTTATACAAGATTTAATGCCAACTTTTGAAGAACGCGGTGCCGCATGTATTTGGTTGTCATGGGTGCTGCCTTTATTTTTTACAGAAGTGGCATTACAGTGGCACAAGAAAAAAGAAAAACTAATATTAAAAAATCAATAAACTATGAAAGTATCAGCACTAGCCACCAACGGTCCCAACCAAAAATTAGAAGCATTCTCTTACGACATGGGAGCACTCGGACCAGAAGAAGTGGATGTCAAAGTTATCAATTGTGGCATTTGCCATTCAGACCTCAGCATGATGAACAACGATTGGGGCATGACCACCTACCCCATTGTTCCCGGTCATGAAATCATTGGTGAAGTCGTAGCGGCTGGAAATGCGGTTAAAAATGTAAAAGTTGGGGATAAAGTTGGCGTGGGCTGGTATTCCAGTTCTTGTATGTCTTGCCATGAGTGCATGGACGGCTCCCATCACCTTTGTTCTGGTGTAGAGTTCACTATTGGCGGCAGACATGGCGGTTTTGCCGACTATGTGCGAAGCCATTGGTCGTGGGCAATTCCTTTACCCGAAGGTATTAACCTAGATAAAGCAGGCCCTTTGCTTTGCGGAGGAATCACGGTCTTTAATCCCATCCTACTGGCCGGTGTTAAAGCCACCGACAAGGTAGGCGTCATCGGAATTGGTGGATTGGGTCATATGGCACTCAAGTTTCTTAATAAATGGGGATGTGAAGTGGTGGCCTTTAGCTCTAACCCAAGTAAAAAAGAATCCATTTTAAAAATGGGCGCGACCAAAGTCGTAGATTCAACAAAGCCTGAAGAATTGGAAAAAATCGCTGGGAATTTGAATTTTATACTGAATACCACCAACGTAACTCTGGACTGGAATGCCTATTTAGTAGCCTTGGCATCTAAAGGAAAATTTCACAATGTCGGTGCTGTCTTAGAGCCATTGGCCATTCCTGCATTTACGCTCATTATGGGAGAAAAATCGGTTGCAGGCAGTCCGCTTGGTAGCCCAGCACTAACGAAAACCATGCTTGAATTCTGCGTGCGTCACGACATCTACCCAATAACAGAAGAGTTTCCTATGGCAAAGGCAAATGAAGCTTTAGCCCATTTAGAATCAGGAAAGGCACGTTTTAGAATTGTATTAAAAAACTAAGGCTAGTGGATAGTAATTAAAAGATAAACAAGGAAAAGATCATGTAGAAAAACACATCAGCAAAAAAATATAATTATGAAGAAAAAAAAAACGGACTTGGAAATTCTGGACAGGAAGAATCGTATTAGTTATTCTAGTCGTTGGAGGGCTATGGCTCACTAATCTGATTTGGTTTAAACCCTTTAGCATCAGTCATTTTTATGAAAAAGTATTTGTAAAAGCTGTATTAGATAGCCCAGAATTAACCACAACCTTAGGTATTCCTGTTATTTATAATTGGTCTAAAGACGAACTCGATAATATCTCTGATGCTAAACAGTGGGAAAGCTTCAACAAGTCTAAAGACGATTACGAAACACTGTTAAGTTATGATTATGAAAGTCAGTCCCCTGAAAATCAACTCAACACCGATATTTTAGGATATTATATGAAGACTAATGCCATAGACAGTGAGCCGTTCTTCTACCATAATTATCCTGTAAATCAAATGTTTGGCTTACAAAGCGGTTTACCTAGTATGATGGAAAGCTACCATAAATTAAATGACGAAAGCGATATTGAAGCTTATATCTCACGTTTATCGAAATTCGACACTAAATTTTCGCAACTCATGGAGGGTCTCAAAATAAGAGAAGACAAAGGAATCATACCTCCAAAGTTTATTAACACCTTGGTTCTTGGAGAAATGAAAGGATTTATTGGTGAAAAAACAGATAGCTTAGGCAACTCAATGAAAATTTCAACGAGCGCTGTAACTTCAAATATACTCTACACCAATTTTGAAACTAAGGTAGATCAGCTTACAGAACTTACAGATGAAGACAAAGCAAACTATAAAAAACAAGTGGCAGATGCTATAGAAACTGTAGTTTTTCCAGCCTATCAAAATCTGATCGATTACTTTGAAATGCTTCAAAGAAAAGCAACCAATGATGCTGGGGTGTGGAAATTGCCCAACGGTAATGCCTATTACCGTCATATGTTAAAGGTGAATACGACAACAGACCTTAGTCCTGAGGAAGTTCATAACATCGGCCGCTCGGAAGTCGCAAGAATTCAAAAAGAAATGTATGCTATTCTTGAAGCTGAAAATTATGCAGATTCTACCAAAACTATCGGAGAAATTATTCAAAAACTCAATACAAAAGAGCGGTTTCTGTATCCAGATACAGAGGAAGGTCGGGAGATGATTTTAGAAGAATACAAACGTATTATTGAAGAAATTAGTGCGGATATGGACGAAGCGTTCGCTATTATGCCAAATGCTGATCTAGAGGTAAAACGTACGCCAATATTTAAAGAAGAAAGTGTCGTGGCTGCTTATTACGAGAGGCCTGCCATGGATGGCTCTAGAGGTGGAATTTTTTATGCAAATTTAAGGGATACCAAGGAAACTATAAAGTTCGGTATGAAAACATTGGCCTACCATGAAGGGATTCCTGGTCATCATTTTCAAATTGACATTCAAGGCGAATTACAAGGTGTACCAACCTTTAGAACGGTGTTGCCTTTTACTGCCTATACCGAAGGTTGGGCGCTTTACGCTGAACGATTAGCTTATGAATTAGGCTATTACAAAAATGACCCTTTTGGAAATTTAGAACGACTACAAGCTGAAATGTTTAGAGCAGTACGTTTGGTTGTAGATACGGGAATGCATTATAACAAATGGACACGAGAAGAAGCTATTGATTACATGGTTGAAAATACAGGCATGACAACCTCTGAGATTACCTCAGAAATTGAACGCTATATCGTTATGCCAGGTCAAGCCTGTGCGTACAAAATAGGAATGCTTAAAATCTTAGAACTGAGAGAAAAAGCAAAGAAAGAACTAGGAACTCATTTTGATTTAAGAGCGTTTCACGATGCAGTTTTAAAAAATGGCGCCGTGCCTTTAGATGTTTTAGAGCAAATTATTCAAGAATATATTCGTGCGACGCTACAAAACAAAAATTCGTAAAATAAACAACGAAAAGTAAACGAATTCAAATGAATAGAATCATTATTAAAACCAAAACCAAATGAAAAATCTCATTAAAAATCGCATCCAATTACTTTCATCAATTATTGTATTGTTGGTGATTTCATCAAGTTGCAATAATTCAGACAAATCTGTAGAAAAGGACGTAGAAGTAACAGGAACCGTTTTTGATTTAGCAAAAGAAAAGCAAGAATTACAAAAGTCATTTAATGGCGTCATGGCAGCGCTGGATGGTGGAGACGCCAAAGCGGTTGCCAATTTTTATACCGAAGACGGTGTTTTTATGCCGCATAACAGCCAAATTTTCACGGGAAGAGCGGAGATTGAAAAAGCTTTTGAAGGATTTATTGCAGGTGGATTTACAGATTTAGACGTAGAGTCCACATGGGCAGAAGGTTGTGGTGACTTTTTATTAGATACTGAACAGTGGACTTTAAGCAATGGGAAAGATACCCTCATAGGAAAATCTTTAGTGATTTGGAAAAAAGAGGACGGGATGTGGAAAATGTATAAGGATATGATTAATACTGATACGCCATAGCCTTGACCAATACATAATTAACAAATCATAATAGTATGGATTTACAACTCAAAGGAAAAAACGCCATCATCACCGGTGGCAGCAAAGGTATCGGGAGAAGCATCGCTTTACATCTAGCTGAAGAAGGCGCCAATGTAGCCATTTGCGCTCGTGGTGAAGCCGCCTTAAAAAAGACAGAGAAAGAACTTCTTAAAAAAGGAATTAAAGTGATTGCACTCAAATGCGATGTTGGGAACACCAAACAATTAGATACCTTTCTTAATAAAGTAAAAAAGCAATTTGGAACCATAGATATTTTAGTCAATAATGTTTCTGCTTTAAGTTTAGGAGATGATTATAGCGATTGGGAAACATCCATTAATGTCGATTTATTAGGAAGTGTTCGAGGCACACGAAAAGTAATCCCTTGGATGCTCGAGGCAGGCAGTGGAAACATCTTATTTATTTCCTCAGGTTCCGGACTTGAAGCCGGATCGCCACCTGCTTATGCCGCGGTAAAAGCTGCTCTAATTAGCTACTCTAAAACCATGGCCATTCAACTGGCACCAAAAAACATCAGAGTCAATACACTTGCACCGGGCTCAGTAGAGTTTCCAGATGGCCTTTGGGAGTTAACCAAAACTCAAAATCCTCCTTTTTACGACATGATACTTAATATGATTCCATCCGGCAGACTAGGAACGCCAGAGGAAATTGCCAAAGTTGCCACCTTTATCGTTTCACCGTGCGCCAGTTGGGTGGTTGGCACCTGTCTAGCTGTTGATGGCGGACAGCATAAAGCGAATTTGTAAAAACAATCTAATCAAAATAAACACATGAAAA
>CAYMDB010000159.1:0-6918 GCA_964388865.1 uncultured Flavobacteriaceae bacterium | reverse complement strand
TTTTAAGATTTTGAATTCTGGAGACTATTTAAATAAAGTTTCTGAAACCGATTATAATTTGAAATCGGAAGCGGTCATCACACCTATAATTTCAGAAAAAGCCCTGCGTTACGATCTCACTGTTCCTTTTGCGCGCTACGTGGTGCAACACCAAAACGAGATAGAATTTCCTTTTAAACGCTATCAGATTCAACCTGTTTGGCGTGCCGACCGTCCGCAAAAAGGCCGTTTTAGAGAGTTTTACCAATGCGATGCTGATGTGGTGGGCTCTACGTCTTTGTTTCAGGAAGTCGAATTTATTCAGTTGTACGATGCGGTGTTTTCAGCTTTAAAATTGGACGGAGTTTGCATAAAAATAAACAACCGTAAAATCTTATCAGGAATTGCTGAGGTGATAGGTGCGCAAGATCAACTTATCGATTTTACTGTGGCTTTAGATAAGCTTGATAAAATAGGAGAGGAAAAGGTAAAAGAAGAAATGAGAAGCAAAGGAATTCCTGTTGAAGGTATTTCAAAATTACAGCCTTTATTTTCGCTAAAAGGAGATTTCGGCAATCAAATTGAAAGTTTGAAAACTATTTTAGGCGGTTCAGAAATTGGTAAAAAAGGGATTTCCGAATTAGAATTTATCAATACCGCCATTATCAATTTAGAATTAACAACGGCACAATTGCAACTCGATGTCACTTTAGCGCGAGGACTCAATTATTACACCGGTGCTATTTTTGAAGTTTCTGCACCAAAAGGCGTTAGTATGGGTTCTATCGGTGGGGGTGGTCGTTATGATGATCTCACAGGGATCTTTGGTCTTAAAGATATGAGTGGTGTGGGGATTAGCTTCGGACTCGATAGAATTTATTTGGTCTTAGAAGAACTAAATCGCTTTCCAGAAACTATAACTGAATCGACAAAAGTTATCTTTATCAATTTCGGAGACAAGGAGGCTATGGCTTGTTTAAAGGCGGTTACCCAATTGCGACAAGCAGGCGTAAAAGCAGAGCTCTATCCCGATAATGCCAAAATGAAAAAGCAAATGAATTATGCCAATCGTCGCAATATTCCTTATGTGGTTTTGGTAGGGGAAGAAGAACTTAAAGCAAATAAATTCACGCTTAAACAAATGGCTACTGGTGAACAACAACAGCTGAATTTTAGTCAACTCTTAGAGACCTTAATACGAGCAAAGCCTCAGCCATAAATAGACTGAGACTTTGCTAATCACTAACTAAAAACAATTCAATTACTCAACTACTATTTTTTTAGTAACCACCGCGTTAGACTCCGTAAAAAGCTTCACGATATAGGCACCAGAACTTAATTTATTGGTGTGATATTCGGAATGAGGGCTTTGTGAAAGCTTCGTAATGGTCTCAACTGATTGGCCTAAAAGATTATATATTTCAATGGCGCTAAGATCTATTTGATTTGGATTGATAAGCACTAGGTTATTTCTATCATTAGCGTAAATAATGGCAAGACTCTGGTTTGTATTCTCAGCTAGACTGAGTGCTTCAGAAGCAGTACCAAAGGTAATTTCGAGACGGTTGCGGTACTCCCCAGGATTTAAGTATACTTCGTAATCACTTGTTCTTAAGTCGTGATAAAGATTTAAATCCATATCGTGAATATAAATATTGAAATCATCAGGCACAAATTCGAGTTCATCAATTGTTATGGTATTTAAACCACTGGAATATGTTTTGATGCCTATGGGATACATTGAAGTAATTTCAGCTTCATTACTGCCTTGAATAATATAATCCTCATCGTTGATGATCCAGTATAAATCGTCCATCTGAGTTTCCTTCTGTAGGCCATCATAGCCCCAATCTACGCCAGTTGTAGCATTATTGTCTATGGTTAAAAGCAATTGTCGGTGAATGGTATTAAAAGAGTTAAGACCTATTCTGATTTTCATTCTTTCATCGGTGTCTTCAACAGTTGCGTTATCTTGATTGGAATTAGATTCCATTGGTCTCATAAAGGTAAAGTTGGCATTGCTTTCCTTTTTAAAAACACGTTGTCTGTTGTTAAATTTGATAGTCCCTCCGCGTAAGCCTTCAACAAAAAAACCTTGACCTACGGGAATGTAGCGTTCGGGTTTTTGAAGCATTAATTGCTGCGTAGTGATATTCGTAAAAACACTGCCTTTTGAAGCCGCGGCAACGGCACCAGAAAGATTATAGGGGGCATAACCTCCTTGGTAATTTTGTAACACATGCGAGCCGCCACCCCAATGTTTCCAAAAGTAAAGTGTGCCGCTGATTAGGGGTTCAGAATTGAAGTCTATTGAATTATTTGGATCGAACTCAAAACTATTATCCCGTATAAATATGTTAGCGTCGATTGCTGAGGGATAGGGATTTCCGATTAAATAATCATTGTTCGGCGCTAAAGTGAGATGAATTTTTCCGTTATTCGGTTTACCTGAAAACACGTAGTTTTGTGGGGTTTCAATAGATCCCGTTCCTGGGCCTTTCATGGTGAAGCCTTCGCCAGGTAAAATGCTTCCGGTTCGACGAATATGTTGCCAGGACGAAAAATTTTGTGAAGGTTGATTGGCATATTTCCAAATCCAATAATCAGCAATACGAATGGGCGATGTGGCCGCACCGTTATAGCCTGAAGACGAAAAATTAATTGGTAATGGATTGGAAGCATTGGAGCCGTCAAGCATCACATCCGTAATTTTAAAACTGCTGTATGAGGCATTGGCTTTTGTCACTGGTGAGGACCAATAATTATAAGTATAAGTATCAGCAGTTCCTTGTTGGTCGCGCTCAATAGATCCATTAGAAATGACGTTTAAATCGCTTTTTTCAGTCTGAATTAATTGCGATTCGCCGCTCAAATCAATCGTTCCGGCAAGCTCTAAATAATGTGTAATGGTTAAGCCATTCCCGGTTTGGATTTCTGTTTCGCCTTCAACCGTTAATTTATTGTCATTTATTAACAAGGCAAGAAGGGTTCTGTTGTTGCGTTTTACTGGAGGCAAGGCTGAATTTTCTAAAGTGATATCATTTGCGATTGTAACAATATTCCAATCAATTGTAACATTAGGATCTACAATTGAAGCAGAGCCAGGACGGTATTGCCCATTTCCATTGGTCCAAGTTGCGCTGTTGTCCCAATCTCCAGCGTCATTACTTTTATAGGGTAAGGGAGCGGTTTGTTTATCGACTGTAAGTAGATGTTTTAGTTCACCATCATTATTATTTCCTGAGGCATCTAAAGTCGTCTTATAGCTAAAAGCTGACATCGGATAATACCCAGCTAAATCTGACCACGAAATGGCATCAATATCATTTTTTGATATAGTGTTCGGTAATACTTTTCCTCTTACTTGTCCGGCATTATCGATAATTTCTTGATTCATTATAAAGCGTAATTGCTTAGTTGTCAGTTGGGTATTCCAAATTCTCACTTCATCAATATGACCTTTAAAATGTTGGGTTGGGGCGTTTTTATTCGCAGCGCCTATAAGAAAGGCGGCGTTAGTGGCTACAGGTGCGGTTCTAGTAGCCGAACTATCTAAAACCCCATCAATATAAATGGAAACTTGGGTTCCGTTATACGTTACAGCGACATGATGCCATTGGTCATTTGGGATAGTGGTGGTAGAACTAAGCGATTGCAAACTTGAATTATTCCATGAGATTCCTATTTTATTGTTGGCTGAAATTGTAAAATCAAATCCTTCGGTAAACGCAGCGTTTCTTTTAGAGAGTATAGAAACTTCCCCAGTATTTTGAACACTTGGTTTTATCCATGCTGAAATTGTAAAACCAGAAGGCTCAAGGTTTAATTTATTTTGAATATCGATATAATCTTGGGTGCCATTAAAATAAACGGCACGTTCTTCTTCAATTAAAGGAGCAAAGGCAAAAGTGATGTAAGTTGTATCATTAAAATTATAAATGGTTTCTAAATTGCCATACCCATCTAAAGTCATGCGCTGGTATGCGGACGATGTGTCAAATACATTTGAACTAGAAACCAACATAACGTATTGAATCTCCTCTGAATTTTGGGCAATAGCTTCTAAAGGAATTTTCACAAGAGCCGATGAAGAATTGGCGCTAAGATCTTCAACTTTCCAAATCCGTTGCATTTGAGTGTAGGACACTTCAGTATTTAAACCAACTTGTAGACCTTCGCTTAAATTTAGTGATACGGGGTTTTTAAAGGTGTGTAATGGTGCCGCGTTATGTTCCCAAACTAAGGCTTCGTTAGTATTAAAAGGGGTGGCTAGACCAGCTGCATTTTCAACGGTGATGTCACTGGTGTTTATTAAGGTGATGCTCAGTATATCGTCTTGTTGTTGCGCATGCGCTGAACTTAACAGTATTATTGATAGGCTTACGAGTATCGTAATTTTTTTCATCAGATTTGGGGTTGAATGAAATTAATTAGACGGCTAATATACTAATTTTTTTAATTTTTATCCACAAAGTGTATAAAAAAACCGATGAAACGTAATATTTTGTAGTTTTTAATCTTAAATTATTTTTTTAAAAGGGTCAAAATTTCGAATCAAAAAGGTGGTTCTACAAAAAATTGACGATTTGTTATCGGTTTTCGGCTTATGGGATATCACTATTTTAGAAAAAACTTAAGCGGTAGTTCCCCAAAAAGCTGCCGTTTATAGAGATTTCAATGGTCTTGTCGAATAATTAGTAATGTTAATCTTGCCTTAACAGGAATTTAACTATTTTAGGTGCCTTTAAGTAATTAGATATTAAAGTTTTATGGTAAAGTTTAAGTATAGCCTACTATTGGTTATTGGATCTGTTTTTGGTCTTATTGGTGCTTACAATAGCATGACTGGTGGTTTTGATGAGGCGACTAATGCTGAGTTTACAATAGAAAGCTCCATCGTTTTACCACCTAGTGCTACAATTACGGGCACAACTACGGTCTGCCTTAACGACAGTCCGGAACCTCAAATCACTTTTACGGGTGTAGCCGGCACAACACCTTACATATTTGAGTACACTATAAACGGTGGTGCCACGCAGACCCTAACAACAGCAGGTACTGATGATTCTATAGCTTTAAATGTCAGTACAACTACTGCAGGTGTTTTTGAATATGCATTATTATCTGTTACCGACGCAACTGGCACTAGCACAAGCGAAACAGGAACAGCAACAATTACTGTTGGTAATCCGCCGATAGTCGACTTTTCCTTTAATAATAATGGCGAGTGCTCTGGTACTCAGGTGAATTTCACCTCTAATATTACGGGTAGTGGTCCATTTACTTACGAATGGCAATTTGGAGATGGTACGGTTTCAACACTCGCAAATCCGACAACTATTTATGATGCCCGCGGTTGTGGCTTCTCTAATTTCACAGCGACCTTAACGGTTAGTGATATCAATGGTTGCAGTGGAACTTCTTCTGAGATCGTTAATGTTGAGCAACGGCCAGATTTGAGTTTTGAAGATTTAGATGCGGCTTTTACACCACCATTCGATAATTGTGGAAATAATACGGTAGATCCTGCTTACACTATTAATGTAGGTAACACCTCGGTATCAACCTGCGTCACCTCTTATGATATTAATTGGGGAGATGGCAATACTGAGACGAATGTCACTTTTCCACTAAGCCATACTTACTTGGCTTTAGGATCTTTTAATATGCAGATAACTGGCTACGGTGATAGCGGTTGCGTTTCCACGGAAACTATTTTGGTAAAAAATTCTAGTAATCCTGTCGGTTCAATAATTAGTCCAGGTAATACTGTAAATTTATGTTTACCAATTAACGAACTAGGTTTTCAAATTGGCTCTTGGGGATCAAATCCTCCAGATACGATATATTTTGTAGATTATGGTGATGGGGTTCAAAATACAGTGACGCAAGACGATTTAATTGCGGCTAGCAGCAACTATGATCCCAATAATCCAGCTACAGCAGATCCGTTTCCCATTCCGCATGAGTATACGGAGTCTAGTTGTCCTAACTCTAGTTATACCGTAACCTTAATAATTTCAACCTCCTGTGGGGAAACCGTTTTAACGGCAGGACCTATTATTATTTTAAAGAAACCCGAAGTCGATTTCGAATACGAAAATCCCGGTTGTGTGAATACAGCCGTTCCGTTTACCAATTTAACAGAAGGGGGATTTGGACCCAATTGCATTGAGCAAACCGCGCATTTGTGGGATTTTGGTGATGGCACCACATCTACCCTAGAAAATCCGACACATATTTACACAGCACCGGGCACCTATACCGTTACCTTATCGGAAGAGAATTTTTGTGGCACCACGGATCCAGTTGTGAAAACTATTTGTATTGAGCCCGACTTAGTACCTAGCTTTTCTTTAAATACCAATACGGGCTGTATTCCATTAGATATTGTAGCCACCAACACAACAGACCTCACGCAATCTTGTGGTGCTGAAACTTATTTATGGGAAGTTAATTACACACCAGAATTTTGTGGAGTAGCCGAGTCTTGGGGTTTTACTAACGGTACGGATGAAACTTCAGAGAATCCGAGCTTTCAATTTGATACTGCTGGGAGTTACGAATTAAGCATGACTGTTACCAACGCCTGTGGGGAATTTTCAACATCGCAAATTATTGAGGTGAAGCAACCACCAAATGCAACATTGAATCCTATCGATGACGCTTGTGGCGCTGTAGCTTTTAATCCAGTAGCCACGGTTGAAACTTGTGCACTTGCCACGGATACAGTTACTTATAATTGGTCATTTCCGGGTGGAACACCTGCAAATTCAAATCAATTAGATCCAGGAACCATAAACTACGCAGCGGTTGGCGATTATACCGTAACGTTTAGCATTACTAATGCCTGTGGAACAACCACGGTAGCCGAAAGTTTTACCATCAACGCGCTTCCGATTATTACCAATACCAATCTAAGTGAAACCTTATGCTCTG
>CAYMDB010000158.1:0-6939 GCA_964388865.1 uncultured Flavobacteriaceae bacterium | reverse complement strand
TAAATTCTCACATAAGAGCCAACAAGCAATTTGCTGTGCAATGAATTTGCAACGAAGGCCTGTTTGGTAATATTATTTTTTATGACCTGACTGTTGGCTATGAGTTTTGCAGCTTTCGGTGAAAAGTTTCCGACAAAATTGCGGAGATCTATAATGAATGGCATGGGTTTGTCTTTTACCAAGTTTTCTATTTTAGACAGGTAAAGTCTGGCCACAGCTTCAGAGAGATAGCAATCTATCCGATTAAACTTGCAGAAGAGGATGTCGTTTTCAATCCAAAAAATTACTTTTTTTGAGTGTTCTAAAACAGGTATGGGCATAAGTAGGTATTTTAAGAACTTTGAGCAGAATCTATATGCCAATACCTATGCCACATCGGGAATTAGGCTTAACTACGAAGACTAACACACTAAGGCTGAATAGGAAAAATAAAAGTGATAAAATTAGTAGGTGAACTTTCCCTCACGGAATACCGATAGAAAAGTTCGACGAACAGAATATCCACGGATTACCGTGGATTTATTTGGGTTTTGAAATGCCTAATTTTTTTATTCTATCTCTTAAAGTACTCGGTTTGATGTCTAACAGTTCCGCAGCACCATCTGGACCATCAATTTTTGAGTTACATTTTTTAAGCACTTTTTTAATATGAATTCTTTGTACATCATCAAGAGATAATTCTGTTGAAGAAATTAAGGATTCTTTAGACGATATTTTAAAGTTGGGAATAAGTAGCTTTTCGTCATTAGACAAAATAACAGCTCTTTCAATAAGGTTTTCTAATTCCCTTATATTCCCTGGCCAAGAATACGATTGAAGATGACGTTTAGTTTCCTCAGAAATGTATTTGATATGTTTATTATACAATTTGCTGTACTTGTCTACAAAGTGTTCTATTAAGATGGGAATATCCTCAACCCGGTCTCTTAAAGGTGGAATGTTTATAGGAAATACATTAATTCTGAAATATAAATCTTCACGGAAGTTTTTTTCCTTGACTTCTTTTTCAAGCTCTTTGTTGGTTGCCGCAATAATTCTGATATCTACCTTATGTGTTTTTGAACCTCCTATTTGTTCAACTTCAGATTCTTGAATGGCTCTCAATAATTTTGGTTGCATGTCTAGCGGCAATTCGCCAATTTCATCTAAAAACAAGGTACCCCCATCTGCCAACTGAAATTTTCCTAATTTATCTTGTATAGCTCCGGTAAAGGATCCTTTTTTATGACCGAACAATTCGCTTTCAATAAGTTCTTTAGGTATGGCTGCACAATTCACTTTTATTAGGGGTTTATTTTTTCTCGGACTAATATTATGGATGGCCCGTGCCAATAACTCCTTACCTGTACCCGATTCTCCCAACAGTAAAACCGTTGCTTTTGTTTCAGCTACAAGTTCTACATCGGTGAGCACTTGACTAAATGATTTACTGCCGTAGACCATTTCTTCGTAATTAAAAACCAAATCAATTTCCTCACGTAAATAAGAATTTTCTTGCTCTAATTCTCTTTTTAGTTTTTCTAATTCCGAATTAAGCGTTAAAAGCTGTTGGTTGGTTTTATTAAGTTCAACCTCTGCTTTTTGTCTTTTGTCGCGCTCAACCGCTAAGGAAACAATATTTGAAATGGAGCTTGCAAATTCTTCGTCTTCAATACACCAGTGTCTCATTTGGCCAGTTTGCTCAAAACACAGCACACCATAATGAGACGTACAACCTTGTATTAACACATCTAAAGTGGACCGAATACCAAGTGGTTTGAAATAAGTTTGAACTAATTTTACAGTTCTTTTATCTTGTGCAACATCCTTAACGCTTAAGGCCTTATGTTCTAATAAAAAATCGAAATATTCTGGGTAATTCTCAGCTTTAAATGCTGCAGGCTTAAAATGTTTTTGTGTGTTTAAATTGTAAGCGCTTGCAGAGCTTAAGTTTTTGTAGTGATCATTAAACTGCCAGATACTCACTAGATCTATTTGCAGTGTATGAGC
This sequence comes from uncultured Flavobacteriaceae bacterium, assembly GCA_964388865.1. Taxonomy (GTDB): domain Bacteria; phylum Bacteroidota; class Bacteroidia; order Flavobacteriales; family Flavobacteriaceae; genus Winogradskyella. Next base: position 4,950 of record CAYMDB010000158.1, on the reverse strand, counting down.
AGCGATTATGGCTATTTCATTTAAAATAGAATTGAGATCGCTGCCTACCAAACCTGCTAATTTTGATATAGCCTCTTTCTTTTGAACTGCGCGATTAGATTTTTCTTTTAATTCATTTTGATAACTGATGCGTTCAGAAATATCTGCAGCCGTAGACATATACCCTATAATCTCATTATTATGATCTACTATTTCTGTTGATGAAATAGACACTCTATACCGGTCGCCATTAGCTTTTTTTAGAGTCAATTCTGAGGTGTTAAAAATCCCTTTAAGACCATTTTGAACATAAGCGAATAGTGTATCGTAGTGTTCGGGTGGCCAATGCGGAAACGGTGCTTTTGTGCCAACAATATCCTTTTCCTTGTAGCCTGTTAATTCACAATAGGCTTTATTAACGCGGATGCAGGTTAACTTTTTATCGAGTACCAGCAAGGCCTCTGCCATATTATCTAACAAAGCGTCAGAAAATTGAATGGAAGCCCGTAGTTCTTGTTTCGATTTTTTTAACGCGCTTATATCAACAATAGTAGAAATGACGTAGTTGTTTTTCTCTAATGTTATATTCTGAAATGTGCCGAGGCCATAGGTTATTTCTCCATCTTTGCGTTTTATTTCAATCTGATACGATTTGAGTATATTTTTTTTCTTTAAAACTTCGCTTATAGCGATTGCCTCTTCAGTGGATATCAGCGTAAGGGTTTCTACCGAGTGACCCAAAACCTCTTCTTTTTTATAGCCCGTAAATTGTTCCCAAGCCGCATTAACATCTATAAGTTTATTATTAGATGAATCTGTAAGGGCTTGAGGTGTAGGATTGTCATGAAAAACCACAGGATACACATCTTCTTCAAATGAAAATATATTTGAAGGAGGAGAGTTATTGCCGATATGTTTTGAATGGCTCATTTTTTAAAGTTTATGGATTTTTGAAAGTTTCGGGGTCTTTAAAAGAATTGCTCCTTTAACGAAGTAGCTGTAGGGAAAATAAAAATAAGACCAACTTAGGAGTAGCTTTAATGTAAACCCTTTTTCTGGATTTACGAAATTTTTGGAAGGATTCTTTTGGGATGACTTAAAAAGCATTCCCATTGTAATAGCTGTAAAAAATAAACTTTTCTTTAAAATAATATTTCATTGTCCGATTTTATACCTGCACAATTATGTTGATTTTCTTATTTCACCGCTTGCCTTAAAGGATGCAAGAAAATCAATTGAACCGTTATTTTCCATAGCTTTAGGCGCTAAAAAGTGGTTTACAAAAAAAGAAAACACAATGCTTAAACATTAAATAAATCTTGTATGATAAGATTCCAAATATCCCTCGACGTAAGATGATAATTTCTTTCCATAAAAAAAGCTCTATTTCTCAGACGTTTCGATTTTTTAAAATATCAAATAACTCAAAACAAAGTATCTTTAAAAACCTCTTGGATGATATAGGATTTATTTGAATTGATATCCTTTTGGTATAAATCCCTGCTTACGGGATGTGCTTTAAACTCCTTAGTTGTAAATCCGGAAACAATAAGTTCCTTTATCATCGGAACACTTAAGTCAATATCTAGCCAGTCTTTATAATAGTTTTCATCAAGCACTAAAGGCATACGTTTTTGTTTATTGTGCACTTCCGCAAAAAATGCATCCGCTTCAACGGTCAAAATGGTGGCAGAAATAGCATCATTATCAAGTTCATTGTAAAGTCCTGCAAATAAAAACAAATCGCCTTCTGGATACTCCGTGTTCGGTTGAAAGCAGAAATAAGGAGTCGCAATAGCATTGAGGTGATGGGGTTCAAAGAAGCCATCAGCGAGTATTAAACACCTTTTGTTTGCAGCGCTATGTTTATATGTGGTCTTTTCAAAAATGCTCTCTGCCCGTGCATTTAGTGTATTGCTTTTTTTTCTGAAGGACTCGGGATTATTTTTCGCCCAATCGGGTACCAAACCCCAAGTAGCGGGAAGGATGGTTTTGGGTGCATCCATTTTTATAACCTGAAGATTTCCATGGGTAAAACCATTTAAATGAAAGTAAGGTTCATAGGCACCCTCAACACCAAAAGTGACATTTAGTTTATCGCGAAGATTTTTTTCAATCGTTTCCTTTTGTTTTCTTAAAGCCGTTGAATAACACATGATTTTAATAATTTATGTCCTGATGTTCAATTTTCCGAGAACCATAAGAACATGAACTTAAATATAGCAATTTTAAAACTCATACGGTTATAAAACCCGGCGCGGATTTAAGTTGATTATTTCTCTATATTTGGAATTAGGACTTTACGGATCGTTTTTAGGTGCGTATATTATTACAGCGTTAAACGTCATAGACCTAGGCAAGAATGCAAAAACAATCAGGAAACATTGCATTAAGATGCGTATATTTCCATTTAAACAGCATCTTAAATCCAAAATAGAGTCCTTATTTTTAGGGAAAATTACAATAGAAAAGTTAAGCACGAAACTGCTTACGGCCAAACACGATATACCACATAAAAAAACTAAATGAAATCAATATTAATATCTTTTTTAATTCTAACTGTAGGATCTTCAACTTACGCTCAAAACCAGAATTCTAAAATAAGCATAATGAAAGGTGAAAATCCAATTTTAATAATCAACGATTATACAATAGGAAACGTTGATTTATTAAATAAAATAGCATCTGAAAATATTTTAGAATTTAATTTTTATAAAGAAAGGAAAATGAGCTCTACCTATCTTTTTATCGAAAACAAAAAAAGTGCAGGACTTATTATTGCTAAAATCAAGCACGAAATTAAAGTTAAATCGCAAAAGGAATTAAACCATTTTTTCGGACTCAATGAAGAGAATGACATTTATGTTAACGGCTATTTGGTCGAAAATAAAAATCAGAATATTGCGTCCGAAAGTATCGTAGGCATTGAATTGATAAGGGCAGATGATTTTAGATTAGAAACATCTGTTTTGAATATAAAACTTGAATAGTAACCTTGAACAATTCTTTAAAAATAATTGCTAGAGCATGTCTACTTACGAAAATTATCCCCCATTTTCTATCTGCGTAAATCAGCCTTATCAGCGGGCTAACTAAAAAAAAACCTCACATAACCGATAACCTCCAAGCCACCCGCCAAAACAAAATTTAAAGCAACAAAACAATCAAAACCTCAACCATAAAAACTTCTTAATCTGCGTAAATCAGCAAAATCAGCGGGCGAACCAAACAAAAAACCTCACATAACCGATGACAACCAAGCCACTTTACAAAACAAAATTAAAACTACCAAAACCTCAGCCATAATAGCTTTCAAATCAGCGCAAATCAGCGAAATCAGCAGGCTAACCATCTATCTGAATATTTCGGTTCAATTTGTGCCACTTTAAAAAACCAAGTAAGCTAGTTTGTACAGAAAAGAATCCCAATTTTTACAAAGTAAAAAAAGGAAAGCCTTTCATTGAAACATCAAATAATCTTTGGGAACACTACAAAGTCTTTGTTCTAAAAACACTTCCGTTTTACACAGGCTTTTATTCTCTATAATCTAAAAACCAAATAAAATTCTTAAAACCTAGTCTTCTACCCAAAATGGAATGTTGGCATGAGCCGTATGAAAATGACCATCCTTTATATATACAAATAAACGGTAAGCACCAAGATGAGAGGGCGTCAAAAACGATACATTGTTATCCGTATCATAGGACAATAACCCTTTAATTATTTCTGGGATTTTCTCTGCATCACCTCCTGTTTTCTGCGACGCGCTTTCCCTCATAATTTCCCAACTAAAACTTAGGTTATCATTATCAGGGTCAGTTACTTCTACTTGAGCAAGGTAAGTAGCACCTGCTTTCAGTTTAATATTGTTTACGGCTCTTTGTCCGTTTAGCCTAAAATCATGTAACCTAGGTGTGCGGTTTTCAGGCCATTTTCCATTCCAGACATAATGCATGGCATCGACCGATTCGGTTTCGTTTCCATCTGGCATAAACATCCCAAACCATGTGGGTGTTCGTTCCTGCTTTTGGCCCCAAAGAAACACGAAAGAACCCATCACTTGTTGTGATTGGGCTAGAATTGACTCTTGGTAGCGTCTGCGATATAAGTCGGCTTTAATAGAGCTATTATTCTCCAATGGTGCTCCCCATTCCGTTTTCTCCACTTCCCAATAACCCGTCGCTCCCCACTCCGTGACTAATAAAGGCCCCTTATAATTAGAGGCTTTAATAAGTTCTGGAAGTCTATCAATTGGTGCGTATAACTGAACGCTTAAAAAATCTAAATCAGGAGCCCTTTTATCAATCAAATCAACATATTTCTTATCGATTCCTGCTAAAGATGTCGTTGTTAAATGATGTGGATCTTCCTGATGAATCATTTTAGATATCTCGTTCACTGCCTCCCAAACTTTGGGATTTTGTGAATAATGATTCAATTCATTTCCAATTCCCCATATCATCAAAGCCGGATGATCTTTCAGATTTAACACGCTTTCGCGAATAAGTTTTAATTGCTGTTCTACAGCTTTTTCATCATTATAATCGAATCCTTGACGCTCTAAGCCTACCCAAATACCCATCATGACTTTCAAACCAAGGTCGTGGGCTTTATCCAATATCTGCCTTCCATTATGCGTACTCCAGGTTCTAAAGGCATTTGCTCCATGATTTTTTAAGGTTTCGAGCCTTCTTAAATCTGAAGTCCCCGAACCTTTAATGTAAAAGACCTCACCATTCAAAAAAATCCTATAGCCGTTGGCTGTAAGATGAATTTCGGATGAAGTAATCTTTGTACTGGATTCTTTTTTACCCTGAGCATTAGAACTGCATAAAAAAGAAAAAAGAAAGAATAACATGAAATAAGGATTTTTATCTATTAAATACTTCATTTGTTAGTTTTAACTCATTAAAAAAGAGGATTACCCTTTTGCATTGTTGGTCATTGACCTTAATTTTTAAATAGAAATAT
>CAYMDB010000157.1:0-6962 GCA_964388865.1 uncultured Flavobacteriaceae bacterium | reverse complement strand
AATCCGGTCGAGGTGATAAAGGTATTCAGCCAGATCTTCAATAAAAAGAATTTTTCCGGAGGTATCGAGGCTTTCTTTAGAACCCAACATGGTATGTAAAATGGTTAAATTTCCACCAACTATGGGGCCAGAAACCTCACCTACACGATTATATGGAGAACCTTCGAGGCTATAATTTGAGGGCTTCCCAAATAAAGCAGCTTTAAAAGTTTCAACAGACTGTTCAATTTCGGCTACGTTTTTAGTTAGACTTGTACACATAAGCGCATGAAGCGACTGAAACCCTTCATTATGAACCTGATTGTGAAGTGCTGTAATATCGGAATACCCGATGATCCATTTTGGATTTTTCTTAAATTCGGTGTAGTCTAGTTTGTCTAAAATCCGAACGGTTCCGTAGCCTCCCCTAGCGGACCAAATCGCGTTAATATTAGGGTCGTCCATGGCATTTTGTAAATCCTCGCAGCGCTCGGCATCAGTGCCTGCAAAATGATGATCTGTACTAAACACATGCTTTCCAACAATAGCATTTAATCCCCAGCTTTTTAATAATGCCACGGCTTGTTGTACTTCACCTTCTCTGCTTTTTAAAATTCCGGAAGGCGCAACAATCGCTACTGTATCTCCTGCTTTTAAATAGGGTGGTTGTATAAGTTCTGATGTCATTGTTGAAGAATTATTAGTAGTATTTTGAGCATAACTATTAAAATTGAAGACCATGGTCAACACAAAAATAATAGCTATAAAATGGTCTTTTAAAGTCATAAAAACTGCTTTTTGTAAAAGTACATTTTTTTTCTAAATCCCTTATATATTGTGTACTTTTGTCCACTAATCTAGTTATTAACTGACTAAAAGAATTAACCCATCCCCTCAATTGAAGCGGAGCGGTTTTTAATAATAATTAAGGTCGCGACTACGAGTGGCCTGACCCTAATTTTACAAACGAATATGTCTAAAAGATACACCATAACAGCAGCATTACCTTACACCAACGGTCCCATACATATAGGGCATTTAGCCGGTGTATATGTGCCTGCCGATATTTATGCGAGATACTTACGATTAACGGGGAACGATGTAGCCTTTATTTGCGGAAGTGATGAGCATGGTGTGCCCATTACCATAAAAGCCAAAAAAGAAGGAGTTTCACCACAAGATATTGTAGATAAATACCACGCTATCATAAAAACGTCGTTTGAAGATTTCGGCATTTCATTCGATAATTATTCGCGTACCTCAGCGAAAATTCATCACGAAACCGCTTCCGAGTTTTTTAAAACACTTTACGACAAAAATGAGTTTGTTGAGGAAGTTTCAGAACAACTCTACGATGCTAAAGCACAACAATTCTTAGCCGATCGTTTTGTCACAGGAACCTGTCCGAAATGTGGTTATGAAGAAGCCTACGGCGATCAATGCGAAAACTGCGGTACAAGCCATAATGCCATGGATTTAATTAATCCTAAATCGGCTATAACAGGCAACACTCCAAGTTTAAAAGAAACCAAACACTGGTTCTTACCTTTAAATAAGCATGAAGATTTTTTACGCGAATGGATTTTAAAAGGTCATAAAAAGGATTGGAAATCCAATGTTTACGGCCAAGTAAAATCTTGGATTGATGATGGTTTACGGCCAAGAGCGGTTACTAGAGATTTAGATTGGGGCATTCCAGTACCCCTTGAAGGTGGCGAAGGTAAAGTACTTTACGTCTGGTTTGATGCTCCTATTGGCTACATTTCATCTACTAAAGAATGGGCAGCACGCGAAGGCAAAAATTGGGAAGACTACTGGAAAGACGAAAACACCACCCTCGTACATTTTATAGGAAAAGATAATATCGTTTTTCACTGTATTATTTTTCCATCCATGTTAAAAGCTGAAGGCTCTTATATTTTACCAGAGAATGTGCCCGCTAATGAATTTTTAAATTTAGAAGGTAAAAAATTATCGACCTCAAAAAATTGGGCGGTTTGGCTGCCTGAGTATTTAATAGACTTCCCTAATCAGCAAGATGTGTTGCGTTATGCTTTAACTGCAAATGCACCAGAAACCAAGGATAACGATTTTACATGGAAAGATTTTCAGGCCAGAAACAACAATGAGCTTGTTGCTATTTTTGGAAACTTTATTAATCGTGTTGTGGTGTTAACGCACAAATATTATAACGGCATTGTTCCAAATCCAGAAGAGTATTCAGCGATTGACGAAGAAACCTTAGCGTCAGTAAAGGCTTACCCTGCTGTGATTTCGAGTTCTATTGAACGTTATCGTTTTAGAGAAGCGAGCCAAGAATTAATGAATTTAGCACGATTAGGGAACAAATATCTCGCCGACGAAGAGCCTTGGAAAACGGTAAAAACAGATGAAGCACGGACAAAAACCGTAATGTTTGTAGCCTTGCAAATAGCATCGGCATTGGCTGTTTTATCTGAGCCGTTTTTGCCGTTTACCTCAACCAAGTTAAAATCGATACTCGCTTTCGATTCGGGTGACATTGATTTGACATGGGAAACCGTTTCTACCAAAGCTATTTTATTACCGTCTGGACACCAAATAGGCAAAGGTGGACTGTTATTTTCAAAAATCGAAGATGCTGAAATTCAAAAGCAACTCGACAAATTAGAAGCCAGTAAAAAAGCTAATGAAGCGGCGAAAAAAGTTATTGAACCTCAAAAAGAGCAAATCACTTTTGAAGATTTCACCAAATTAGACTTACGTGTTGGGACTATTGTAGAGGCTGAAAAAATGGCAAAAACCAAAAAACTTTTAATTTTAAAAGTGGATACTGGCATTGATACGCGAACCATTGTTTCTGGTATTGCCGAAAGCTTCTCGCCGGAAGAGGTCATTGGAAAACGCGTCACCGTTTTGGTAAATTTAGCACCAAGAGTCTTGCGTGGAGTTGAAAGTCAGGGTATGCTATTAATGACCGAAAACGAAGCTGGTGGATTGGTGTTTGTGAACCCAGATATGGAAGACGTTTTTGATGGCTTGAAGATTAGTTAATATCGACGAAGTATATCAATTAGACAAAAAGAACGGGTATAATTCTAGACAACTACTTTTTTCACTTGAATTTTTTAAAGAAATAATAAAAATTCTTAAGACTAAGGTAATGACATTAGGAAAATTGTATATTAGTCTCAAGAAATCAACACTTTATTAGACATGAAAAAAACTACTTCAAAAAAATTATCTCAAAGACTTACAAAATATGGTGCTTTAACTGTAGCCATTGCTGGTATTGCTGAAGCAAACGGACAAATAACCTATACGGATATTGACCCTGATTTCGCAGGAGCTAGTGGCGGTGAATATTTTTTAGACTTAGATAATAACGGAATCAATGATTTTAAAATCTTTAATATCGTAGGATCTAGCTCTGAATTGTATTTATTTATCGAACCACTTACTGCTAGTAATGATGTCTTAACCTCTAATTCTAGTATGAGTTATGCCTACCCATTCGCATTAAATAGTGGGGAGACTATTTCTAGTGGTGGTTCGTTTTGGTTAAACAATGGTTATACAGCAGGCTATTTGTCAATGAATTATAACTCCTGTAGTTTTGGGAATTGGTGTAGTGTTACAGATAAATATTTGGGTCTTCGTTTTAATATTTCTGGCAACACACATTATGGCTGGGCTCGTTTAGATGTTCCGAATAATGCAGCCAGTTCATGGGTTGTAAAGGACTATGCTTTTAATACTGTAGCTGGAGAACCTATTGATGCTGGACAGCAAACCCTAAGTATTGAACAAAATAATTTACAAAATGTTAAAGTAGTAGCGCAAAACAAGTCTATAGGCTTGTATAATTTAACTGAAACTTTAAATTATACCTTATATACTATGTCTGGTCAACAGATTTTAAAAGGATCAACCTCCAACGAAATGTCCGTTATAGAAACTAAACAATTAGCATCAGGTATTTATATTTTGGAATTGAATGGTCTTACATCAAAAAACCCAATCAGAAAGAAACTTATTTTATGATATCACAGAAATATTTTAAAACTAAGAACAAATCTCAATATTTCAAAAACCTTTCTGAGATTTGAATATTAGCGAATTGTTCACCGATAGCATTCAATGTAAAAACAAAAAAGCCGTTTCATTGCATTTTGATACGGCTTCTTATTTTAGACTCTATTTCTATATAAGTTTTTATCAACGCAATTTTCCATTGCATTTATATCTAATTCCATTCCAATAAATGTCGAAACTCTGGCCGCTACTCGCGATGTATTTACCAAAGTATCTTTATAATTAACATAAATAAATTCGACATTTGGCATTTTCTCTTTCCAAATAGCAATATGATCAAGGTGTAATTTGTATGCCTCAAATAATTTAATAGGTAATGTTTCTGGATCTTTCCCTATCATTTTTTGTTGCGATTTTACAATTTCAATCAAATCTCTTTTCATAAAAATCACTTTATAACGGTATTTTGGGTCTAAAAATTTTAGTAACGGCGCAACAATCTTTACTGATTTGTTTTGAGCTTCACCTAACCAGCTATTATTTTTATGTAAGGACATAACGGGATTATACTCAAAATAGCCCTTAGGATTTGAAATATCAGCAACGCGTTTTGAATCTGTTAAAATTTCAAGACCTCCTTTTTCAAGCATTTGCATCATTAATGAAGTGCCTGATCTTGGTAAACCAGACACAATGACTATTTGATCTTTTCGATATTCATAATGCTCTTTATCATTAAGGCCATGAACGTTTTCTAATTTATCCTTAATATTTTCTAAAGCTTTTTCTGCACGATGACGTGTCTTTGGTTTTAATTTACTTGCAGTTTTATAAGCTTGTTGTGCTTGTTGTATATATCCTAGTTTTTCTAGTGCCTCCCCAAGTGTGTAATGTGCTTCTGGATAATATTTAACAAGTTCAATAGCGGTTAGAGCGTATTCAGCGGCCTCTTCAAAATTATTCAATCGAATAAAGGTATCAGCGAGAGCTTGATGATATTTAGCTTTGTCACTCTCAAGTTCTAAAGCTTTCTCATAGGCCTCTTTAGCCTGATGAAATTGGTAAAGTCTTTTATATATATTCCCTATTTGAAACCAAACTTCTGCATTAGGCTTATTATCCTTTGCCGTTTGGAGGATCTTTAAGGCTTCATGGATTTTGCCTTTTAACAATAAAATTTTGGCTTCCGAAAAATAGGTGTTAATCTCAAATCTTCTGTCTAGAGTTCTTAATTTTTTTAAATATAGCTCAGCATTGTCCATTTCATTTTCAGAAATACTAATAGAGAGTAAATCCATATAATAGGGAATAACATCAATAATAGAATCCCCTTCTTTTAAACCTTGCCGCTCTAATTGCAATTTACTTTCGCCCTCGAAATCACTTTTTTGATATTTTGGGTAGCTATCATTTATAAGTTCTAGAAGAATCTCTTTAGCTTTATAAAAATCTTTTTTACCCGAATGGACTCGCGCAAGATTATGTTTTAAATCGCATTTTGTTTTTAGTATTGCTATTTCTATTTTTTCATCAGGTTTCTCTATGTAACCTAATTCAACAAGTTGCTGCATTGTCTCTTGATCACTCAATTGATTAACTTCATTGCTATCCGAATGCTGTCCAAAGTCCCCACTAACATTTTCCCAACTTTCGATATAATGAGGCTTTTCTTGCCTTATAAATATATCTAGGGCCACTTTACCATCCATATCCATACCAATAGGTAAATTAAACATATGAAGAATCGTTGGCGCGATGTCTATAAGACCTAATCCAAAAACTTTTTCATTTTTCTTAATGTTTGGTCCTGCCGCGACAAACATTCCAAATTGTCGGTGTTCTAAGGCGGGTGCTGCAGGATATTTTGGCATTTTTAATATCCGTTTATGCCCTGACTCAAATCCATGATCAGACATAACTATTATCGTTGTATCCTTATCGACCAATTGCATTGTTCGCTCTAACATCATATCTTGAAAACGATAAGCACCTTGAACAACTTCATTGTATATATCAAACAAACTTTGAGGTATCGCTTTTAGTTTTGGTGGATGATACTTCATAAAGGCATGACAAAAGTGATCTATCAAATCATAATAAACTGCCATGAAATCCCAATCGGTAGTGCCCATAAGATAAGTGCCCGCAGCATGCACAGACACATTCTCTGATAGCATTTTGGCAAATGATTGCAAGCTCTTATCCTTCTCTTGATCTATTTGATATGCCTTAGGAATAAATGGTAAAATATGTGCTTCTGTTATTTCAAAAGGGAACAACCTTAAATCTCTAATATCTTTTTTAATTGATTCTGGATGCATTGTTCCCTTTAAAATTGGATTTTTAGCGTTCGGATCTTTTTTCAACTTTTGAAACTTGTCAGAAACGACAACTCCATTAATTGGCTCTGCCGGGAAACTAGGCCACCATCCCACAAGATTACTTTTTAAACCTTGATTGTGAAAAATATTCCACAAAGCTTTAGATTTTCTTGAGTGCACAGTAACTGGTCTAATGCCTTTCATATCTGGCATCAACTCAATAAAACCAAGTACACCATGTTTATCTGGTGTTTTTCCTGTAGCAACAGTTGACCACAGCATGGGCGAGTATGGAGGATTCATGGTGGCCATATTACCATAAACGCCTTTATCAATTAACTTTTTCAACGCTGGCATTTGTCCTTTGGCTAATAACGGACCAATAATCTTCCAATCGGCCGCATCCCATCCAATCAAAAGTACTTTATGCTTTTTTTTCATTTTTTCTTTTCTGCCGAGCTTCCTTTTTAACACTTCTCCATGCTCTTAAACCTACATCACCTAGGGCTAATGAGCCAAGAGAACCTTTTTCTGTGATTTCAAAATTATGCCTAATGGTATTCTTATTCATTGTATTTACTTTTTCTAGGTATTAAACCAATAGCGTCCTAAACATTTAAAAAAGAGAAAGGGAAATTTGTTCCTCAA
>CAYMDB010000156.1:0-7014 GCA_964388865.1 uncultured Flavobacteriaceae bacterium | reverse complement strand
TAAATCCATTTTAGTTCTTTATTGTACCACAAAAAGAACAACCCAATTTAACAAAGATATCTATCATCAAACTTTATCTACGTTCTCAGATTATTATCGTTTTAATATCAGGTATCAGAATTACCAAGGTTGGATAAATTTCCCAGTTCAGGGTATTCAGTTTTTAGCGGGTGCGACCTATCAGTTTGATTTTTGATTGCGAGCTTCTTTATGAGTTGAGGAAAAGGGTTTGCTTTTTTTGTCGCGCGAAGGCGCAGAGTCGCAAAGTTTAAAATATATTAATCTGAAAAACATTTAAAAACTACGCTTTGCGCCTTAGTGTCTTTGCGGGAAAATAAATCCATTTTAGTTCTTTATTGTACCACAAAAAGAACAACCCAATTTAACAAAAATATCTATCATCAAACTTTACGTACTTTAATTATTATCGTTTTAATATCAGGTATCAGAATTACCAAGGTTGGATGAATTTCCCTGTTCAGGGTATTCAGTTTTTAGCGGGAGCGACCTATCAGTTTGATTTTTAATTTAAGGGAGTGACATTTGTTTTCAATTTATAATTCCCAAATGGTATTCAAATGTCAAGCTGAGCGCAGTCGAGGCCCAATGCTATAATTGATATAATACTTACACAGTTTAAAGTCAACCCTTATGTCAGGCTGAGCGCAGTCGAAGCCCATTGGTAAAGAAATTCACTCTATCAAGGACAACCCAAATTAAACGACCATTTTCATAAATCATAATTTGTGTTATATTCGCCTAAGAATTAACCTTCTTATGATGAAAAAATACCTACTTATATTCCTTGTGCTTTTTAGCGCCAATATGGTCATTGCGCAATACGGTTGGACGGAGGTCGAGCTGCATTTAAAAAATGGTAAAGTACTTAACGGAGAAGCAAAACTAACTATGATGTCTGCGGGCATAAATATGGGTAAGGAAAAGCTAAAATTTAGAGATAAAAATAAAAAGAACAAGTCTAAGCATCTCCCTGAGGAAGTTGATTTTGCCGTATTTACCATAAATTATAAGGAGAAAATTGATGGTGAAAAGTTTGAGAGAACACGCATTGAAAAGTATATTCCAGTTTATATAAATCAAAGACAAACCCGAATGGGCTTTGTTGAGCTTATGGTTGATGGTAAATTGAAATTAGTTGGTCGTACCGTTTCGGTGCAGACTGGTGGTGGTTTTATGCCTGCAACTGGTGCTCCAAATAGTGCGCCAATATATCAACCTGGTTTTATGGGAATTCATAATCAAGTAATGATCTTAAGAGAAGGTGAAAAGCCAGAGGTATTTAATCAAGTGAGTTTATTAAAGTCTTTTAAAAATAGAGCCATGGATTATTTTGAGGATTGTCCGGTATTAAAAACTAAACTTGAAAACAAAGATTTTGTAAAGGAAGATTTACAAGATATCGTAAAATTTTACAATTCCAATTGCAATTAAATGGTAGTGATTCTTGCCAAATAATCAAAATGTTCACCATCCATAACTTTTTCACAATTTAAACCCACCGTTAAACAAGCCGTTTTTAAGGTGTCAAAATCGAGATAAAGCCATTTCATCGGTTCTTCAATTTCACCTTTATAGCTGAGGAAATAGTCAAGTTCACCAGGATAGTTGCTATTTATGTCTAACCACATGCCACCATCGTCATCTTCGTACATATAAGAAATATCAGACGAATCGATTAGAATTTGACCATTCGGATTTAAAAGCGATTTTAAATGCCTTAAGTATTCTGAAACCTGAGATACTTCTTGAAAAATTCCGGTGCCATTCATCAATAATAGAATGGTGTCAAAAGTTTCGGTTTCCTCTAAGAGCGATTTCAATTCCACATGAATAAGGCCGCGTTTTTTACAGACTTCAACAGCACCTTTTGAGTTGTCAATTCCTTTAACGTTAAAACCTTTAGTCTCTAACCATAGCGCATGATTTCCAGCACCACATCCCACATCTAAAATTTTACCTTTTGCCAGTTGCAAGGCTTTTTGTTCAAGCTTTGGCATTTCAGAATACCCTCTAAACAAATAAGGTAAAGGCAATTCGTCCTCATCAGAAATATTGGTCCAAGTGATGAGATCTTCAGTATAAATTCCATTTTGGTAGTCTAATAATGCTTTACCTAAGAGGTCTTTCATGTGATGTTTTGTTTCTTATAATTTTCATTTTGCCTAAAAAAATTCTTCAAGATTTGTAAAGAACTTTCGTTAAATTTGTGAGATGCAAGAGCAACTGAATCATCTACCAAAGCGAGCCAAAGATAAGCATAAGGACAACAAAACCTTTTTTACCAAGTTAAAAAAGAAACCGCCCAAGCATTTAGATTATCTCATGCAAGAACTGCATGAAGAAGAGTTTAAGCGCACCGATTGCTTAGAATGTGCTAATTGCTGTAAAACTACCGGACCTTTATTTACGGATAAGGATATTGAGCGTATGGCGAAGTTTTTTAAAATGAAAATGCAGCAATTTATTGAAACCTATTTACACTTAGATGAAGAGAATGACTATGTATTGCAATCCGTACCCTGCACATTCTTAGGAGCGGATAATTATTGCTCTATATATGAGGTTAGGCCAAAAGCCTGTAGCGAATTTCCGCATACTGATAGGAAAAAGTTCCAGCAGATTTCGAACTTAACCTTGAAGAATGTGGCTATTTGTCCAGCGGCATACAACATTGTTGAAGAAATGAAAAAGCGAATTCAATTTTAAGTACCTCAAATTAGGAATAATTTTTGATGCTTTTTGGCAAATATTCGTCAAATTAAGAGCTTTAATTTTCTTAGTTTAAAGAAAAAGCAAAACCTAGTAGCTATGAAAAATGCAGTCATAAAATTAATAATTCTGGTCTTTACGGTTAACCTTTCCTTTTCGCAAGAGTGGATGACCAATTTGGAAATTGCTCAGAACTTGGCATTAGTTCAAAATAAAATGGTGCTAATGGTTTGGGAAGAGACCACTAAATACCAATATCCGGTCTTGGCAAACGACGGAAATGGCAGAATTTTATTATTAGAAAATTTATTTACAGACGAATATTTGAGTCCATTAATTTGGGAAAATTTTGTACCTGTCATAGTCAGCGAACACCGCTATGCAGAGCTCTACGAAGAGATTAAGAAAAACAGAAGACAATTATACAGAGAGAAGTTTAATGATGATTCTGTAAAAATCATGGACGTTAATGGCTACATTATAAATGTAAGATGGTCTGCCGAAAATTATATAAACATTACAACCCTTATTGAAGATTACGCTTTTAATACAGAATTTTTAGCTGCAGAACTCAGAGGCTACAGAGAGGATAAGAATTTTTATTCGGCCTATTATTTAGCTGCAAAATATATGGATTTTGCCATGTATGCAAAACAAAAAACAAGACCAGAAATCATCGATTTATCGCATATTTATATGGAGGAAGCCTTAGCCTTAATCGACATAAATGATAAACATGAAGCTTTAATACAAGCGCAACGCATTGAGTTATTAAAAATTCAAGAATATTTGCTAGACAAACGCCCTAAAAAAGTGTTGCGATCGCTCAAAAGAATGGATGCCGATGAAATTGAAAATAATAATAAAGCATTTGCAGCTTTTTTATATTACACCTCATACAGTATTTTAAATGATACTGAGAATGCTGAACAATGGAAATCTGAAATTTCTTCAGTAAATTTGAGAAAAGCTCAGCTGATCATAAATCTTAATTCATAAAGTTGGAAAGCATTATCACATATTTTGAAACCATTCCTTCATCCCACCGCAGTATCATCTTAGTTGGTGGGCTCATGTTTTTCTGGTTATTAGAAGGTGGCTTACCTTTATTTAAATACAACTATAAGAAGTGGAAACACGCTATCCCGAATCTGTTTTTCACGCTAACCACTATTGTCGTCAACTTTGGTTTAGCTTGGTTACTATTAGGTTCTGCAGATTGGGTTAAAGCCAATAATTTCGGCATTATTAATTGGTTACCGCAAATGCCGCTTTGGTTGTACGCCTCTTTAGGGGTGTTCTTACTCGATTTTTTTGGTGCTTATTTAGCGCATTATGTTGAGCATAAAGTAAAGCCACTTTGGATGGTGCACCTTGTTCATCACACCGATCACAATGTAGATACCACTACTGCTAACAGACACCATCCTATTGAGAGTCTCATAAGATTTGCATTTACTTTATTAGGAATTTTTGTGGTGGGCACACCCATCGCTTTAGTGATGTTATACCAAGCTATGTCATTAATATTTACTCAGTTTACGCATGCTAATATTAAAATGCCAAAGCAACTAGATAAAGCTTTAAGCTATTTTATGGTGTCGCCAGACATGCATAAAACGCATCATCACTTCAGATTGCCCTATACCGACTCTAACTACGGAAATATTTTTAGTGTCTGGGATCGTGTTTTTGGAACCTATATGTATTTAGAAAGAGAACTATTAGTTTATGGAGTTGATGTGTTTCCAGATGAAATAAAAAACAGTAGCATTAAAGAATTGTTGAAACAGCCCTTTCAAAAGTATGAAAAACCCACCCTTTCAGCAGATGTTGAAAATTAGTCTATATTTCGCTTTAATATTCTTACTCATGTGTGGCACATCTCAAAAGAAAATCGGTGTACAAGGCCATAGAGGTTGTCGTGGCTTACTTCCAGAAAATTCTTTACCAGCCTTTGAAAAAGCCATTGATTTAGGCGTTAATACACTCGAATTAGATGTTGTCATTACAAAAGATAATGAGGTTGTGGTCTCACACGAGCCATTTATGAGCAGAACCATTTGCTATAATCCAAAAGGCGAACCAATAGAGGAAGCCATGGACATGAAATACAATTTGTACGAAATGACCCATGAGGAAATTAAACGATTCGATTGTGGTTCGCAATTTCATCCTGATTATCCAGATCAAGAAAAAGTAAAGACCTATAAACCCTTATTATCTGAAGTTTTTGAGCTTGTAAAATCGAAAAATTCTCAGGTTAAATTTAATATTGAAATAAAATCGAAACCAGAATACTACGGTATTTTTGCACCACATCCTGAAGCCTACGTAATGCTTGTTTTAGCAGATATAAATGAGCAGCAAATGTTTGAACGTGTGAATCTTCAGTCGTTTGATACGGCCATTTTAGAAGAAATCAAAAGGCAAGCGCCAAAAATGAAAGTAGCACTTCTCGTAGACGACAATGAAACCATAGAACGTAAATTGAAGACTTTGTCTTTTAAACCAGAGATTATTAGTCCGTATTTTAAATTATTAAACGCAGCATCGGTAGCTGATTATCAAGCTCAAGGATTTCAGGTAATTCCCTGGACCGTCAATAGTAAGCAAGATTTAAAGGAAATAATCTCATGGGAGGTTGATGCCATCATAACAGATTATCCAGATATACTCATTCAATTTTTGAAAGACTAATTTTTTAATTTTTGAAATTGATTTAACGCGGCTTCTAATTTTTGGTTAATTGTATGGTGTTTTATGGTTGTTTAGCGGAAAAGTTCTATCTTTAAACCGGATTAATTAATAAGTGTTGAGTTAAAATTAAACATGTTTAACTAACATAAACCGCTGCGTTGAAAAATTTAATCCGAATTTTCCTTGTTATCGTCCTCTCATTTTTATTAAGCTACACACTTGATGCTCAAGAGCGCAGTATTCTACTGGGTCCCAATAGAGATCATCAGTTTAAAGATGTAATTCTCAATTTAGACCATGCCAGAAATATACTTACCATTCAAAGTGAAAAAATGAATAACTGAAGTATTCGGTTCGCGTTCACTTTTAAAATAGAATCAAACTACTCATAGATTAAATAAGGCTTTCGCATGGTTTTAAAATCTTTTAAATCATTTTGCCAGCTGGCTTTAATTTCCATTTCGCTTAAACCAGCTTCAATTTGTTGTTGAAGTTTTTTTGTACCCGCTAATAAGGTAAAAAAATCCGTAAAGAAGGTTTCTTTTGGTGCATGTTCTTTGTTGGCCTTATAAAATTCAATCAGCCAACTTAAGTTGAGTGCATTTAATGGTTGCTGCTGCGACAAGTTGTAACCACTACACACTTTATTTTGATGTTTCGGGTATTTGGCGCCCTCATTGGGCTGGGGAGTAAATGTGTAGTTATGTGATTTGAGTTCAAAAAACGGTGAACCCACTACCTGAAACTGATTCGAGGTACCTCGGCCTATACTCACATTGGTGCCTTCAAAAAAGCATAAACTCGGATAAAGATTAATCGCAGTGGTATTTGGTAAATTAGGTGATGGTTTTATAGGCAAAACATAAAGAGTGTCATGTGAATAATTTTCAACAGTAATTATTTTTAAGTCACATTGCACTTCATTTTTTAACCAATTTTCGCCATTAATCATTTGAGCATATTCGCCAATCGTCATGCCATGCACAACGGGAATCGGATGCATACCAACATAGCTTTTATGTGCTTTTTCTAAAACCGGTCCATCAACATAATGCCCGTTTGGGTTGGGTCGATCTAAGATCAATAGCGGAATTTTAGCCTCTGCGCAGGCCTCCATCACATAATGCAAGGTTGAAATATAAGTGTAGAATCGCGCTCCAACATCCTGTAAGTCAAAAATCATGATATCAAGAGCTTTATCACTTTTAGAACTGTCTTTTTCGAGTTTGGGTTTTTTATGATCTCCATAAAGTGAAATTATAGGCAATCCTGTTTTGTCATCTGTACCATCTTTAACTAGTTCGCCAGCATCTGCGGTGCCTCTAAATCCATGCTCTGGTGAAAATACCGCAATGATATTGATTTGTAATTTTAAAAGTGAATCAACAAGATGTGTGTTTGTTGTATGCTGGTTATCTTTAAAAATTACAGACGACTGATTTCCCACAATTCCAACACGTTTTCCTTTTAGGAGTGGTAGGTAGTCCCTGGTTTTGTTCGCGCCGACAATGATAGTATTGTCATCTTTTGTGCGATTTATATCCTCAGTTGGAGTTATGATTTCGGCATTTTGAGCCGAATCTT
>CAYMDB010000155.1:0-7037 GCA_964388865.1 uncultured Flavobacteriaceae bacterium | reverse complement strand
TTTAGATTTTGCTTTGTATGTCACCTTCTTTCCCCAACTCGTTGCAGGACCAATTGTACGAGCAAAAGACCTTATTTCTCAGTTTTACGAGGAAAAGAGAGCCACAGTAAATCAATTTATTTGGGGATTATTTCTATTAACCATTGGGCTGTTTCAAAAAGTAGTGATGGCAGATACCTTGTTGGCTGACACAGCCGATGCTGTTTTCGGATCGGATAAATTATTACACGGTGTTGATGCATGGATAGGCACTTTAGCATTCTCAGGACAAATTTTCTTCGATTTTGCGGGCTATTCCACCTGTGCTATTGGTATTGCCCTGATGCTGGGGATTATATTACCAGACAACTTCAGATACCCTTATGCCTCGCTTGGTTTTTCAGATTTATGGAAACGCTGGCACATCACCTTATCGGCTTGGTTAAAAGATTATTTATACATCCCTTTGGGTGGTAATAGACATGGAATTGTAAGAATGTATGCCGCCTTAATGATTACCATGCTTTTAGGTGGTTTATGGCACGGTGCCGCATGGACCTTTATAGTTTGGGGTGGATTACATGGCACCTACTTGATTTTAGAGCGCCTACAACGTCGCCACTTACCATTTAAAATCACCAAAGGAAATGGCATTTTTTTAGCCTTTATAACCTTTACCTGCGTTAACATTACTTGGGTATTCTTTAGGTCTCCAAATTTTCAAACCGCATGGAACATGATTAAATCCATGTTTTACATGCAAACCGATGGAGCAAAAATCCTTCAAAGTTTCGACGTTTTAAAAGTGTCTGTTGTGGTGGCACTTTTATTCTTATGCCACTGGATGATGCGAAACACCTCTATGAAAGCCGTATCTCAAAACATACCTTCTTGGGTTTTAGGCGTGGTTTGGGCGGTTATGTTTTTCTTGATTGTGATTTCACAAGGCAGTGGAGAGCAGTTTATTTATTTTCAGTTTTAACACTTAAATAATATGAATTTGAAAACTTTAAAACCAATTTCCAATTTAGACCGTATCGACTTCTTAGATATCCTTAGAGGCATGTCTATCTTTTTTATTTTTACAGCTAATATTCCCTTTTTCTCCGGACTTTGGTTTTTTGAAGCTGATAGTAGCATCAGAGAAATTAATTGGGCCAGTGATGAAATTATCCAGTTTATCCATTATGTGCTTGTTGATGGGAAGTTTTATTCCATTTTTTCTTTGCTGTTTGGTATAGGTTGCGTCATTCAATACAATAACACCAGCTCAAAAGGAAAATCTTTCCCAAGCTTTTTTGCCAAACGGATGTTCTGGCTTTTGGTTTTTGGCTTGATACATATGTTTTTGTTTTGGGCTGGCGATATTTTAACCCTTTATGCTATACTTGGTTTTGGTTTGATATGGTTTGTCAACAAATCGAACAAAACCCTGCTCATCACAGCCGCTATATTAATCCTTATGCCCATACTTAACTGGGCATTTATGCATTTTACCGAGCTATTTTATCCAGGCAAGTTTTTTATGCTACAAACATCCATTTATAAGTTCTATGATTTGCCTTTAGTTGAGATGGACGGAATTTCAAGACCAAATTTACGAGCTTATCTCCTTAACGAAAATATTTTAGACTTTTTTAAAATGAACCTTGGTAATGGTTTTATAAGAATTGGAATGATTTTACAAGAGGGTCGTATTTTTAAGGTCTTTGGCATCTTTCTAATTGGCATTTGGACGGGGAGAAAAATTTTGAATGACAATTTATTGACCCAAAAACCCTTCTTAAAAAACGTGTTTTGGATTGGTTTACTTATCGGTTTACCCTTCAACATAGCGCGAGGTTATTTAGAGTTTTATGCCGATCAAAATACCTTGAATGAATTTTTACATATCCTTAGCTACGCCACTGGAACTGTCCCTTTAGCTTTGAGTTTCGCTGCAGGCATTGCTTTGCTTTGTGTCAATGGAAATAGGTTTTTAAACCTCTTCAGCTCCGTTGGTAAAACAGCCTTAACCTGTTATCTCGTTCATACTCTCGCATCTGTAATTATATTTTATGGTTTTGGGTTTCAGCAAACTGGCAAATACGGCTTTACCATTGTTATGATTATTGCAATGCTTGTCTTTTTAGGACAGGTCATCATCAGTAAATATTGGCTAAAATACTTTAAATACGGCCCAATGGAATGGCTCTGGAGGAGATTAGTCTATGGCAAACGTTTAAAAATCAAAAAACCGCAATTAGACGAGATTGAAATTAGATATAACTAGAATAAAAACAATAACACCTATAAATTATACAACTATGAATTGGTCTAAAGAAGAATTAAAAATTTACATTCTGCTCCATTGTGCCTATGCAGATGACGAAGCGTCACCAGAAGAGATTTCTGTTATAAAAGCAAATACGGCGACTGAATATTTCGATGCTATTCAGATAGAATTTCAAAGTGATACATCCGAAGTGCGTTTAGAGAGGATTGAAAACGCTGTAAGCAATTGTGATTACGGTATTATAGATTTGATTGAATTACGAAATGAAATCCACCAAGTATTTATGGCAGATAAGGTTTTTAATTTAAAAGAACGAAACCTAGAACGACTGCTAGATAACTTAATTTATTAATGATTATTAAGAAATCTGATCGACTTAATCTAGAACTGAAGGAGAAAAATTCCTTGCAATTATTCAAAAAAAATAATTGTAGATACCTCTGATTTATAGTCTATTGAATTTAACAATAGCTCTAAAATGATAGTATGAAACGTACTACATAATTCATTATTATTCCTTAAATTTAAATTAGCCTACAGTCTTGCAAAACCGACAAGACAAACACGCTAACATAAAACGCAATGAAATCAAAATTGATAAAGGGACGCTCAATTCCCGACATTAAAGAAGCCTTGAGACAAAGTATGGCAGGTGGCTTCAAACCCACTTTAGCTATTGTATTTGCTTCTGTAAGTCAGGATATAAACGCACTAACAACACTTCTAGATGACGCCGAAATTGAAATTTTTGGATGCTCCACTAATGGCGAATTTATAGATGAAGAAACTGAGAAAAAATCGGTTGCCATACTCCTACTCGACTTAGATAAAGCTAATTTCAAAATATATTTTGAAGACTATCCCGATAAAAACCATAGAGAAGTGGCGATGGAAATTGCCAAAAAAGCTAAGGGAAAATTTAAAACTCCTGCTTTTCTTATTGGCATTAGTAATCCGGAAACCGACGGTGAAGAAATTCTAAAAGGTTTTGAAGACGGCGCTGGAAGCAATGTCAACCTTTTTGGAGGTGGTGCTGGAGACGATTACTCTTTTACTGAAACCTTTGTTTTTACCAACGGAATCATCAGCAACAATGGCATCGTATGTATTGCACTTGATGAAGAAAAAGTAGTTATCAAAGGTATTGCCACCTGTGGCTGGAAAGCCGTTGGCACAGAAAAAACCGTGACCAAAAGTGAAGGAAATTATATTTACACCATTGAAAATGAACCTGCTCTAGATATTACCGTTAAATATGGAGGATTGCAAAATATTACCCCAGAAAATAAAGACGTACTCTTAGAGCTGGCAGCAAATTTCCCACTGCAACTGCAAAGAGCTCATGGGGATCCTGTAATGCGTCCGCCCTTAGTAGTCGATTGGTCGGACCACTCATTTTTCACAGGTGGCTCCATTCCTCAAGGCTCTAAAGTTCGTTTTTCGGTTCCACCAGATTGGGATGTTATGGATAGAGTCGTTAAAGGAGTGCAACATTTAAAAGACACCGAAATGCCCGAGGCAGATGCAGTGATTGTTTTTAGTTGTGCCGGAAGAATTATGTCTTTTGGACCTATGATGAACGATGAATTAGAGGGTATAAAAAAGGTGTGGAATGTTCCAATGGTTGGGATGTTCAGTAATGCTGAATTGGCAAGAGCAACAGGTGGTAATCTTGAAATGCAAAACCTTACCACTTGTTGTGTCGCTTTAAAAGAGAAATAATAATGAAGGCAATTTCTATTAAGGGACCAGATTATAAGACTGTTGTTAAAAAAATTGAAGCAGAGCTAAAGGATGGTTATTCCCCAACCTTAGCTATCGTGTTTTTATCTATAGATCACAATGACCAAGAACTTTTGAGCTATCTAGATTCTAAAGGAATTCAGGTATTTGGCGCTACAACATCAGGTGAATTCATTGATGGAACCATAGAAGAACACAGCATTGTAATTATGCTACTCGACTTAAATCCAGAGCATTTTAAACTGGTGTTTTTAGAAACAGGAGCTCAAAGTAGTTTCTATAATTCTAAAAAACTAGGGCAACTCGGAAAAGACACTTTTGCAAATGCTGCTTTTATTATCGCTTCTGGGTGGTTATCCCAAGATGGAGAAGCCATAATAGAAGGAATCACTGAAGGCTATGGTGAAGAGGTCACAATTTTTGGTGGCATGGCCGGCGATAATCTCGTATTGAAAGGTCCAAAGGTATTCACCTTTGATAAAAATAGTAAGAAGGGTATTGTTGCTCTTATAATCGATCAGTCTAAAATTGAAGTTAACGGTATAGCGACATGCGGTTGGAAACCCATAGGTACTACAAAAACCATTACCAAAAGCGAGGGCAACATTGTTTACACTATTGATGATAAACCTGCCTTAGATATGATTATGAAATATTTAGGCATCGAAATAGAAGTAGAAAGTGGTAAGGAAATTGTCACTCAATTATCATCCTACTACCCCTTACAAATGGAAAGACCTGGGGTTTCACCTGTAATGCGTACAGCAATGTTTGCCAATCAGGAAGATAGATCTCTTATTTGTGCAGGTAACGTTACCCAAGGTTCAAAAGTACATTTCTCTTTGCCACCCGATTTTGATGCTATTGAGGCGGTTGTGGGGGAATGTGAGCAACTAAAAACCTCAGCTCAATTAGATGCAGATGCCATTATCATGTTTTCTTGTATCAGCAGAAGATTATCTTTTGGAGTCATGATGTCTGAAGAACTGGAACAGGTGCAACAGATATGGAATGCCCCAATGATTGGTTTTTTTAGCTATGGGGAATTTGGAAAATCGAAAACAGGAAAACATGAGTTCCATAATAACACTTGCTGTATAGTGGCACTTAAAGAAAAACAACTATGAAAAGCAAATCTATATCAGGCAAATCAACCGAAGCCATTAAACAGGCTCTAGAAAATAGTATAGTTGATGGTTTTGCACCAACCAT
The DNA here is from genome assembly GCA_964388865.1 of uncultured Flavobacteriaceae bacterium. GTDB lineage: Bacteria > Bacteroidota > Bacteroidia > Flavobacteriales > Flavobacteriaceae > Winogradskyella. The sequence continues at coordinate 1,828 of CAYMDB010000155.1, read as the reverse complement.
TGCAGTGGTGTTCATTTCTGTCAAACAAGACAGAAAACAAATTTGTTCTCTTTTTGATTCCAAAAATATCGATGTTTTTGGCGCAACCTCTTGTGGTGAGTTTATAAACGGTTGCGAGAGCCAGGGCGAAATCGCCGTATTACTTTTAGAATTATCAAAAGAGCATTACGCGATCCGGTTCGAGGATTTTGAAGATGGAAACCTAGAAAACGCCACATTAAATTTAGCAAATAACGCCCTAAAACAATTTAGCAACCCGTCCCTAATAATATGCAGTCCTGGCATCAACCAAAAAGGCGATCATTTTGAAGGCGAAAAACTAGTAAAATGTCTGGAAAAAAATCTTGGACCCGATAAAATTTTCTTTGGTGGTAAAGCTGGAGACGATTGGGAGCTGAAAGAAACGTTTGTTTTTACCAATAAACAAGAAGCTAGATATGGCATCGTGGCCTTAGTGCTGAACGGAGATAAAATTGCATTAAATGGTATGGCGGTCACAGGATGGAAACCGCTAGGTATTACTAGAACTGTTACTAAAAGTAAAGGCCAATTACTTTATGAAATAGACGGTAAATCCGCTGTAGAATTGTATTTAAAGTATCTAGGAAAAGAAGATAAAATAGTCGAAAAAGATTTTAAGGTTTTTGAAGATTTATCGATGGAGTATCCATTCATCGTAGAACGGGACAACAACGAAACTGTACTAAAAACACCAATGAGAATTGACAGCACTGAGAACGCACTTGTTATAGATATACCCATGCCGGAAGGTTCAAAGTTTTGGTTTACGAGCCCACCAGAATTTGATATTGTTGAAGAGGTTATTGAAAAAGCATCAAAACTCAAAGAAACTGCAAACGATAATGCAGAGGCCATGTTGATTTTTTCTTGTGCTGGCAGGCAACCCATTCTCGGCCCAATGATTACCGAAGAAAACAATGGTCTTGCTGAAGTATGGCAAACGCCCATGGCCGGTTTTTTTACGTATGGTGAATACGGAAGGGTTTTAAATGGAAGACAAAATTTTCATTCGGGAGCCTGCTGTTGGGTACCACTTGAAGAAAAAGTATGAATAATAACCTACAAATAATATCAGATTTTATTAATGAATCCCAGTCATTATCCAAAGATGAGAAAACCATATTGTCAAATGCTTTAAAAAAAGCAGATAAAGACCTTGTAATATCGGAGTTTAAGTTAGAGCGCACTAACAAAGTAAAACGTACTACCGCTATTTTATTAGAAGAAACCATTGAAGAACTCGAACACAAACGAAAAGCTATTGAAGATTCAAACAACGCTTTACAAAAATCGTTGCAAGACTTAAAAGCCACCCAATCCCAACTCATCCAATCCGAAAAAATGGCTTCACTTGGAGAGTTAACCGCTGGCATTGCCCACGAAATTCAAAATCCACTCAACTTTGTCAATAATTTTTCTGAAGTCAGCAAAGAACTTCTAGAAGAAATGCTAGAAGAACTACAAAATGGCGATACAGAAGAAGTCAATGCCATTGCCAAAGATGTGATTGATAATTTAGAAAAAATAAACCACCATGGCAAACGCGCCGATGGCATTGTTAAAGGTATGCTACAACACAGCCGAAGCAGCTCAGGTACAAAAGAAGAAACAGATATTAACATTTTAGTAGACGAATATTTACGTTTGGCATATCATGGCTTACGAGCCAAAGACAAGTCCTTCAATGCTAAACTAGAAACGCATTTTGATGATGATATAAAAAAAATAAGCATAGTCCCTCAAGATATTGGTCGGGTGGTTTTAAACCTCATAACTAATGCTTTTTACGCATGTACTGAGCGCAGTC
>CAYMDB010000154.1:0-7052 GCA_964388865.1 uncultured Flavobacteriaceae bacterium | reverse complement strand
TTATAAATCAGATTATAAACATCAAAAATAAATAGACACATGAAGAACTTAGAAGGAAAGACTGTTGCAATTTTAGCAACCAATGGATTTGAAGAAAGTGAATTAAAATCGCCAATGACTGCTTTGAAAGAAGCTGGGGCAAAAGTACATATCATCTCAGAAAAATTAGGAACCATTAAAGCATGGGCAAATGGAAACTGGAGTAACGACTACACCGTTGATAAAACTATTAACGAAGTATCAGAAAGTGATTATAATGCTTTGATGCTACCAGGTGGTGTGATTAATCCAGATAAATTAAGACGTAATGAAGATGCCATCCGATTTACCAAGGCATTTTTTACATCCAAAAAACCTGTAGGTGCTATATGCCACGCCCCGCAAATTTTAGCGGAAGCTGATGTATTGAGAGGCCGAAAAATCACCTCATTTAGTTCTATTAAAAGAGATATGGTGAATGCAGGTGCTAAGTGGGAGGATAGCGAAGTGGTAGTTGACGAAGGTCTAGTCACTAGCAGAACTCCAGACGACTTACCAGCATTTAATTCGAAATTAATTGAAGAAGTCTATGAAGGGAAGCACGAACTTCAAACTGCTTAAGTTCACTAAATAATGGAATTAAAAAATGGTGTAAAATCCAGTTTTCTTTTCCTGACTGTCATATTGAGTCCAGTTGAAAGTCCATACCAATTCGGGTATTAGATTTTCAACAAATCTCAAAATGACAGTTTTTTTTAGTGTTACATGGTAAAAATGACTTTCAAACTGCCATAGTTCACCAATCATCTAGAGCCTAAATCCATAGGCCATACACAATTTTAAAAGACCAATCTTAGACATTCGTTTTTAAACTCTGCTGCATAGACTTTCAGCGGTCTACTCTATATTTAAAGGCAAAGCTTACATCTCATAGCGCATAACCTTAAACTCTAAAAGACTTAATTTTAGTAACTTGAATAAAAATCTAAAATTTTAGTTATGGTGGCTGTTCGAGGTTCGTCCTTTTCAATGAGCAATTCGTGCTGGGCGTCTTCAACCTCATAGGCCTTACAGTCTTTCCCTTTAGTTTTAGCAGCTTTAATAAATTTACTGTGTGCTTTGGTATACACAATTTGCTCATTTTCTGCTGAAAATAAGATAAACGGAGTCCTTATGTTATCGATATTGCCAAAGATGGACTTAAATTGCTTACACGATTTGTTGACCCAAGTGTAACTCGCCCCACCCAATCGTGCCTTTGGGACTTGAGTAAAGGCATCCACCATGCGACCGTAGCGCAATTCAGAGCCCGTTAAGTAATTATTAATAAATTTATTCTTTTCATCTTTATAAGCCGATTCACCCAAAGCGTATTTCGGTTGGTCTCCATCTAATACCTTTACTAATTTGCAAGTGGGTGGTATTAATCCCAACATAGGAGAGGAAAATGCGGCCGCACTAAAATCATCGTGATATTGTTCAATATAGGTCATGCCAATTGCACCACCCATAGAATGTGCTAGCAGATACTTCTTCTTATAACCTTTAGGCTTTATATAAGTCTCAAAAAAGGTATGCATATCATCTATATAATACTGAAAAGTGTCAATATAACCCATATCCGCATCCTCAGTCATTCTGCCCGATAGCCCCTGACCTCTATGATCGTGAATATATACCGAATATCCATTGTTATAAAGATCATAAATGAGTTCTTTATATTTTATAGCCGCTTCGGTTCGGCCCGAAGAAATTAAAATAGCTTTATCAGCGTTAGGTTGCTCAAATAGTTTATAATAAATACTCAGATCGGCTTTGCCATTAAAATAGCCGTCTTGCCCAGCATTATAAAAGTCTTCAATGGTCTGTGCGTAAGATGGTTTTTTTAAGGCATTCTCCGTAGTAAGTTTGTAGCTGTCTGTGGCAGAGCCTAGCGGAATTAAGGTTTTGCTGCAAGACACCAAGACCACTACCATAAGTAGGTATAGAGCCTTAAAGTATAATGTATTTTTTCTCATGAGTTTAAGTTTTAGACTGCATACCAAGACACATATATGTACTGCATTGTAATGACTAAAACTAAGGTAATAAAAATAAATGACCCAGAAAGCATACAGTTGAAATATAGAGCATTACACCAATACAAATTAGCATTAAATATGCTGAGTTAATCATACAAAGCTAACATGGAGTACAGGGCTTTGCCTTGAATAATTTCGGAATATTTAGAGCAACTCCATGCTCAACTTGGTGAAGCAAATAAGTTAGAGTAAGTAGACTTACGGCGAGGGGAAAAATAATTATGGCGCAAAAGACTTGTGTAAGCCTTCTGCGCCATTTGTCTGTATATCTTTTGAAATCAATCTATTGATTAATCTCTGTTTTATGGGGACTAATCTTAAAAAAAGTCTGGTTGAAGGCCGTCTAACCAACAATTCTACCCTACTATTAAGACCTCTTATGTAGTTTATTGAGACCTAGTGATTTTACTACAATTCAACTTATAAGACTATAACCTTAAAATCGTTTAGCTTAGAACTCTTGTTTACTGTAATAATGGTTTACAACCCCAGCATTCTATAACCTAGTTCACCCCCATCAACTCCACATCAAAAACTAATACAGCATCTGGTGGAATGACACCTCCAGCACCAGCGGAGCCATAAGCTAAATCACTAGGAATTACAAAACGTGCTTTATCGCCAACATTTAATAAGCAAATCCCTTCATCCCAACCTGCAATAACTTGTCCGACTCCAACCTGAAAATCTAAAGGTGAATTTCTCTTATATGAAGAATCAAATACGGTACCATCGGCCAACTGACCTTTGTAATGCACCGATACCATTTGTCCTTTTTCCGCTTTTTTACCTGTTCCTTTTTGAATAATTTTATAGCGTAATCCCGTTTTAGTTTCTTCAAAACCAGCAGCTAATTTATCTAATTCCGCTCTAGCAGCTTCGCGTTCTGCTGCGATACGTTTTTCGCGAGAGCCTTCAAAAGTTCTAAAGGCTTCAATGGCATCAAAGTTTTTGGCAGCATCGCCTTGTCTAATAATTTAAAGACGTTCTAATTTGTCGCCTTGAGCAACAGCATCATCCACATCTTGGCCTTCAATGACCTTTCCGAAAACAGTGTGTTTTCCATCTAACCAATCGGTAGCAACATGAGTGATAAAAAACTGACTTCCGTTGGTGCCAGGACCTGAGTTTGCCATAGACAAAATTCCAGGACCGTCATGTTTTAAATCGGGATGAAATTCATCATCAAATTTATAACCTGGATTCCCTGTGCCAGTGCCTTGTGGACAGCCTCCTTGAATCATAAAATCTGGAATAACTCTATGAAATTTTAAGCCATCATAGTAAGGAGTGCCCTGTGGTTTAACTGAGTTTTCTAAATTTCCCTCTGCTAAAGCCACGAAATTGCCAACTGTTCCCGGAGTTTTTTCAAACTCTAAATTGACTAATATTTCACCTTTTGAAGTGTTGAATTTTGCGTATAAACCGTCTTGCATTGTCTTTGATTTTGTTTAAGGTTGCAAAGATAAGTAATGATTTAGGATTTACGAATTTAGATTGAAGATTTGAGAATTAGTTTTATAAGCTTAGTTTTGCTAAAACTAAATTTATGGCATTTTCCTTATCTAAACTTTTTAATAAAACCAACTCTGAAGCCCTTTCGAACGATTCCATCGAAGCTATTATTCGCGATGTAAAAAACAAACCCTTTGGCACCTCAGAAAACAATGTCCTTTTCGCGGGTTTAAACGAATTGGGTGGCTATTATTTTTTTCAAACCATAATTGTTGGTGCGCTTTCGTTAAAATCGAAAACTGGGGCATCACTTCTATTTAAAGGCGAAAATTTTGAACTGAAACTCAAATCAGATATGCCAGAATTTGAATCCGAATCTTCAGATATCAAAGGGAGGAACGTCACTAAAATCGATTTTCAAATTGAAGAAAGAGATATTTCACTATTAGAAAAAGCCCAACTGAGCAGTATAACTATTAAAGTTAAGAAACAGGATATTTTATTTACGAAGTATCACAGTTCTGAGGAGGAGGAATAGCGTTATTGGGTAATTGGGTTATTTAAGGTGAATATCGAAATTTATTAAAATTGAGAACTCTTATACTTTTTGAGTTGAAAAATTTCTCTTACAAACTAAATGTCAAGAATTATTGATTTTTAGGTAGGCAAACTTTAGGCACTTAAGGCACTTATAACTTAAAACTTTAGGCTCTTATGCAATTTTGGGCTTGTTGCGTGATTCAAAATGAAGCTTATTCAATAAATTACAAATACAAGTCTAGTTGAAGATTCTATGAAGTTGACTAGAACCCACATCAGATTCAATGTGAAGTTGACACAATTGCTTCATATCTAACTTACGCGCTTCGCAATAAGTTAATTCCGGATAATTCTTGTCCGATTTGGTGAATTCCACTTAAAATCTTTTCAGTTTGTTTTGCCGAGGGTTTTTTAGTTCCTGAGACATATTGAGAGAGCAAACTAGCATTAATCCCAATTTTTTCGGCTAAGAATTTTGCATTAATGACCTTATAGTATTTAAAAAACTGCTTAAAGGCAATTTCAAACTTTATATCATTCGGATTTACTTTTACCTTCTCTTCTTCAAAGAAAAGCTCAGTCGCTTCATAAGCATTGTTTATTAATTCAGGAACAGATTGCCCAGTCGTAAAAATCGAATAATCTACAGCATAAGCCGAAAACCCAGTTTTGGTTTTTTCTACAGTCATTAAAATTTTCTTTTTAGCCATGATTTTAAATTTTAATTCCAGCGTTTTTTAGAATTTTTTTCTCCAATCCTTTACCCATTTCTTGGCTGCCGTGATTTGGAAAAATAGATTTATAAGCAGCTACTGCATACCTAGGAACTCACGACTTGACATAAAACTACACACTAGGCACTAGGCACTAGAGACTAGACACTAGAGACTTAAAAACTAATTAGCCACCTCACTCATAAATTTAATACGGTACAAACGCAACTCTTCATCGTCATACTCACCATCAAACTCGTCAATAGCATCCGTAATTTTATCGCTTTCAGACTCCATAAAGTAATCGTGAATCTCTTCTTGTTGGTCTTCGTCTAAAATATCGTCAATCCAATAATCGATATTCAATTTGGTGCCTGAAAAAACTATGGATTCCATTTCCTTTATAAACTGAGGCATTTCCATACCTTTTGAGGATGCGATATCACTGAGCGGTAACTTACGATCGACATTCTGAATGATATATAATTTTATAGCAGAATTGGTTCCAGTGGACTTCACCACCAAATCATCTGGTCTGATGATGTCATTTTCTTCAACATAATCAGATATAAGAGCCACAAAATCTTTTCCGTATTTTTTCGCTTTACTTTCACCGACTCCATGGACATTAGAAAGTTCCTCTATAGAAATAGGATATTTTAAAGCCATATCTTCTAAAGACGGATCTTGAAAAATCACAAAGGGCGGCACTCCTAATTTTTTGGCGTTACGTTTACGTAAATTCTTAAGCATTACCATTAATTTATCGTCTGCCACTCCTCCACCTTTCGCATTGGTAACTATGCCATCTGTAGTGGTGTCATCGTAAATATGATCTTCTGCCATTGTAAAAGAAACCGGTTTCTTTATAAACGCTCGTCCGCTTTCACTCAATCGTAAAACACCGTAAGTTTCAATATCCTTTTTTAAATGGCGCGCCACCAAAACCTGACGTATTAAAGCTGTCCAATAGCGCGGTTCCTTGGCTTTTCCTATTCCAAAAAACGGCTGCAAATCGGTTTTATGTGATGAAATTAAAGCGTTAGAATTACCAACAAGCACTTGCACTAAATCTTTAGCTTTATACTTTTCATTGGTTTTATCTACAGTTTCGAGTAGTGTTTTGACTTCGGCTTTAGCTTCAACTTGCTTTTTAGGGTTCCGAACATTGTCGTCCATATCCCCACCATCGCCAGTGGCATTATCAAATTCTTCACCAAAATAATGCAGAATAAATTTTCGACGTGACACCGACGTTTCAGCAAAAGCAACGACTTCTTGCAATAAAGCATGACCAATTTCTTGCTCAGCAACGGGCTTACCCGACATAAATTTTTCGAGTTTCTCAATATCTTTATAGGCGTAATAAGCTAAACAATGGCCTTCACCGCCATCACGTCCTGCTCTCCCGGTTTCTTGGTAATAACTCTCTATACTTTTTGGAATATCGTGGTGAATTACAAAACGCACATCGGGTTTATCAATTCCCATCCCAAAGGCGATAGTCGCTACCACCACGTCAGTATCTTCCATTAGGAACATATCTTGATGCTTTACCCGTGTTTTCGCATCTAATCCGGCGTGATACGGCACCGCTTTTACTCCATTCACTTGGAGAACCTGGGCTAATTCTTCCACGCGTTTTCTGCTCAAACAATAGATGATACCCGATTTACCGTCATTCTGTTTCACAAAACGAATGATATCCGCATCTACATTTTTAGTTTTTGGTCGCACTTCATAATAGAGATTCGGTCTATTAAAAGAAGCTTTAAACGTAACCGCATCAGACATTCCTAAACTCTTCAGGATATCTTCTTGCACTTTTGGGGTTGCTGTAGCAGTGAGTCCAACAATAGGAATATCGTCACCAATACGCTGTATAATTTGTTTTAAATTTCGGTATTCTGGCCTAAAATCGTGTCCCCATTCACTGATACAATGGGCTTCATCGACCGCCATAAATGAAATTTTAACGGTTCTTAGGAAGTCGACATATTCCTCCTTAGTCAAGGATTCTGGCGCCACATACAATAATTTAGTTATTCCGTTGACGATGTCTTCTTTTACCTGTTTAACTTCGGTCTTATTTAAAGACGAATTTAAAACATGTGCTACACCTTCGTGATCAGACACGGCTCTAATGGCATCTACCTGGTTTTTCATCAACGCAATAAGCGGAGATACAACGATAGCTGTTCCTTCCTTAATTAAAGCTGGTAGTTGATAGCACAGCGATTTTCCGCCACCTGTTGGCATAATAACAAAGGTGTTATTACCCGCT
>CAYMDB010000153.1:0-7108 GCA_964388865.1 uncultured Flavobacteriaceae bacterium | reverse complement strand
AAAGAACAACTTAACTTATTTAATAACAATGAATTATAAACGCATCAGTACTAATTTTTTAACGTGAATTTCATCAATCCAGATGACTATTCATGCTAATGCTCAATCCTCATCTCTCATAGCTCATCAGTCATCACTACGCTAAAAATACACAGAGATTCAAACAGTTGACGCAGAGATTCTCGGAGTTTATTTGTCGATTTATTTTTTAAAGTGATTTCTAATAATCCTTATAACTAAACGACTAATTTCTAAACTCTCAGGTCTCAAGTCATTACTAATACCTAATACCTAATACCTAATACCTAATACCTAATACCTAATCCCTAATCCCTATTCCCTCATTCCTCATCCCAAATGCCTTTAGATGACACGAGTTACGCAAGTTATCAGTGGTTTTTTTCTAAAACAAACTCTGCTGTAACCATAAATTCCTAAATTTCCCATTGGTATCATAACGCTCTGCTTGAAACTGTACATTAAATTTTCGGTCTCTTGGATCGTTTCCAACACCTGCCACGTACATCCAATTTCCGTAATTACTGTGAACATCATAGTCCAAAAGAAGGGATTCAAAGTAGGCGGCTCCAATGCGCCAGTCGAGTTCTAATTCTTTAGCAAAATACGAAGCGACGTTTTGTCGGCCTCTATTGCTCATCCAGCCCGTTTCCTTGATTTCAATCATGTTAGCATTAACAAAATCCGACGGGGTTTTTCCTTCAATCCAATCTGTAATTTGCTTTTGATTTGTACTCCAGCGATAGTCGTTATTAAGAATACCTTTTAATTTGAAAATTTGATTGCCATGTTTTAGTGCGATGTACTTAAAATAATCGCGCCATATGAGCTCAAAAATGAGCCAGTAAGTCGATTCGTTTTTAAAGTGTTCCTTTTCAAATTTTTTCACCTGCCAGTAGATACTTCGCGCAGATAGCGATCCGTTTGCTAACCAAGCGGAAAATTTTGAGCTGTAGTCTGTTCCTACTAAACCATTTCTGGTTTTTTTATAAACTCCTAACTTTTTGGTTTTAAAGAAATAATCGTCAACGCGTTTTAAGCCTTCAGTTTCTCCACCTTTAAACGGAAAGGCTGAATTTGGGTGCGTTTCAAAATCAGCAAATCCTAAATCCGTCAGGCTCGGAATTTTAGTATTGTTCTCAATTCGGTTTGAGTCGGATAGTTTTTCAACAACGACTTCTTCGCGAATGGGGATATACTTTTCCAGTTTTTTTCTAAACACCGTAAAAACTTGGGGTGTTTTTGCAATGTCGAAGTTGATGTCGTCTGGATGGTATAGAAATTGATTGTAAATCGATATTATGTCTACCGCATTTAATTTGGATTTTACTTCGTGCTCGACTTCGACTTCTTCTTGAGTCCATTCCTTTTGAAGGTAGATTTTAGTGATTTGATGTTTTTCACAGACCTCAGGAATAATGGCTTCGGGTGGCTTAAAATAGACCAGCAATTCAATGTTCAGCTTTAAAAGCTTTGATTTTAAATCGCTTAAGGTTTCTAACAAAAACTGCGCTCTAAATTTTTCAGTTTTTTTAAATCCGAAACGAGTTGTTTCAAACTGTCTTGGGTCTAGACAGTATATTGCAATGACTTGGTCACTATTCTTACAAGCTTCATAAAGCACTACATTATCAAGCGTTCTCAAATCATTTCTAAACCAAACTAAACTTATGCTGTCTTTTGTCTTCTGCATTTTTCACTACAATATTTTACGTTATCCCAATCTTTTTCCCATTTTTTTCGCCACACGAATGGACGTTCGCAAACCGGACAAATTTTCTGTGGTAAATTTTGTTTTTTTACTCCTTTCATTTCTTTGTGACCAAGGCATTTATCATTCCATTAAATACAAAAGCATGAAACGGTAAAACCGAATACCAATAAAGGCGTCCAAGCAATCCTTTCGGTCTAAACACAGCGCGTTGATACAGTTTATCTTTGACTATTTTAAACTCCAACCAGGCTTCGCCAGGCATTCTCATTTCAGCAAATAGTAATACTCTTTTTTCAGTCTTATCGGCGTAAAGCACACGCCAAAAATCTAAGGGATCGCCGGCTTCTAAATACGTATCGTGCGTTCTTCCGCGTCTTAATCCAACACCTCCCAAAAGTTTGTCCATATATCCTCTAAGTTTCCAAAGGGTATTAAAACTATACCAGCCATTTCTTCCACCGATACTCCATATTCTGTTTAGTGTATATTCTTCATCTGTCACCGCTCTAAATCGCACATCTTTAAAACAACCAAATTGCGGCAGCTCAATGTGTTTTGAGAGTTGATCTTTGAATCTTCCGCTACTCACGGCGTCTTTCCAGCTAGAAATCACAGCATTTTGCTCAATTTTTTGAAATGCTAACTCCACAGCTGTTTTGTAACCCATGGGTTCAATACCAATAATTTTATTGATATCACTTGCTTTTCCAATGACTTCTACTTTCATACTATCAACCAAGGCTGAGGCCAACTGAAACGAGGTTGATGTCACAAAATACAACCAGAATGACGATAGTTTTGGGGTTAAAACTGGCAAGGTGTAAATGCGTCGTTTTAGACCCCTTACTTCAGCAAATTGCAATAGCATTTCCTTGTAGGTTAATACCTCTGGACCAAAAACATCATACGATTTATTGTACAATTCCTTTTTGTTTAAGCCGCGTGATAGAAATGTTAAGATATCTCTAATTCCTAAAGGTTGTGTTTTGGTATTAAGCCATCGCGGTGTAATCATTACAGGAAGCTTTTCAACAATATCTCTTATAATTTCAAAAGACGCACTGCCGCTACCGACTATAATTCCGGCTCTAAATGTGGTGAGGGCATAAGCTTCAGATTTCAGCGTTTCTTCAACCTTTAATCTCGATTTTAGATGTTTTGAAAGTGATTCATCATTAACAATACCACTGAGATATAAGACTTGTTTACAATTGGTTTCAGAAACTAGTGCTTTAAAGTTTTCAGCACATTCTTTTTCAAGAGTTTCAAAATTATCGGAGGAAGAGGCCATACTATGAATGAGATAGTAGGCGGCTTCAATATCTTTAGGGATCTCGGCGTCTTCAGGTTTAAGAAAATCGACTTTGATAAAGCTGCACTGTGGATTGTCTTCAATTTCGTCTGGAATACGCTCTAAATCGCGTACACAACAAATTAATTCGTGCCCATCTTCAATGAGTTGAAGCGCTAAACGCTTGGCTATGTAGCCTGTGGTACCTGTGATTAGTATGCGCATCAACCATTGGTTTTTGTAAATTCTGGCTTAGGCCGTTGATAATCTAAACGCGTTTTTAATAATGGAATGGTATATCCGTCTAAGCCGTTAATGGATGCTACCTTTCCTTTTGATAAATTTATAAAACCGTCCTTTTCTAGCAGGTCGTCTGGCACGAATAGTTTTTCAATTTTCCCAATCACTAAAATGGTATTGTTGGCAGCGATGGAATACTCTTCAACATAGCTCATGGCCAACTGAATTGGCGACCCCTTAACAAAGGGAGCTAAAAAATCGTCTTTATAATCTTCTTCTAATGTTGTAGCGTCAAATTCTGAAATGGATTCGTCGTACTTAGCCGAAGTGTGATGTGCATCTTCTAAAATATCCTCAAAAATATGATTGATTGTAAAAACACCTGTTGCTTTTATGTTGTGATAGGTATTTCTCATGACGGTTGTTGGTCTTAAAAAAAATCCTAGTAAAGCCGGATTAGACCCTAAGTGCGTCACCGAACTAAAAACAGCAACATTAGACACTCCATCGGCACTTTTGGTACCAATGAGATTCGCAGATTTATAACCCGAACAACTGTTAATGAGATTAATACGGTATAAATGGTGTAATTGATTAAGATCGTTTGCACTAAATTCTGCCATCTATAAATTTATAAAATTGTTTATTTTAATGTTTTTAGCTTTTAAATCGAACATCAAATTATAAAGTCCGAAAAAGGTTCGGTTGATATATATGAAATGTGTAGAACCTCTATTGGCATTCACTTTTCGCAGTTCTGTACTTTTTGAATAGCGTTGACCCATTTCTGAAATTTGCTCGAAAAAATCTGGATTTGAAAAGTCGAAATTTTCAGAATGAAAAGGCTGCGTAAATAGACTTAACAATTCATGAAACATGGCCGTAAAAAAGGCAACTTCTTCTGGTGAATCATCTGTCCGAAGAATTTCTAATTCGAATAATTTTTCATTAAATTTTTCAGGATTATCGATACATTCTTTTTCCGCTAGTTTAAAATAGGGCACATAGAATTCATCTGGAATCGTTTTCATACAACCGAAATCTATCGCTATTAAATTCCCTTCCTCTGAAATTAAGAAATTTCCAGGATGGGGATCCGCATGAACTTTTTTCAGTTTGTGAATTTGAAACATATAGAAATCCCAAAGGGCTTGTCCTAATTTGTTTGATAATTCCTGATTTTCATTCTGTGCAGCAAATTCTGAGAGGTGTATACCTTTCATGTAATCCATGGTGATGATACGTTCCGATGACAATTCCTCATAATACCTTGGGAATCTTAAATTCGGGATATGTCGACAGGCTTCAACTACGGCCTCACTCTGTTGGAGTTCTAAGATATAGTTGGTTTCTTCAGTAAGTTTGTCTTCAACTTCCTTGAAGTATTTATCAGAATCTTTACCTTTAATGTTAAACATTTTAACAGCGATAGGTTTTATCAAAGCTAAATCTGAGGCGATACTTTCCGCAACTCCAGGATATTGGATTTTCACAGCAAATTTTTTCCCACCCTTTTCTGCAATATGGACTTGGCCTATACTGGCAGCGTTGACTGAAGTTGCGTTAAAAGTATCAAATAAGTCTTCGGGATGCTTCCCAAAATATTTTTTAAAGGTTTTTATGACTAGAGGAGGCGACAATGGCGGAACGGAAAATTGCGACAAAGAAAACTTTTCTACATAAGCCTGTGGCAAAATGCTTTTTTCCATGCTAAGCATTTGTGCGACTTTCAGAGCACTTCCTTTGAGCTGCTTTAAACTGTCGTAAATGTCTTCCGCATTATTCTCATTGAGGCGATTTTTTGCGTCGTCTTTGGAGTTTACCATTTTATCACCGTAATATTTTATGTAATTTACTCCTACTTTGGCACCCGTAGAGACTAGTTTGGTAGCTCTTGATATTTTTGAAATGGGGATACTGTCTATTGTTTTCATTTAGTTGGTATTCATTTTTTCTTTGTACAAAAATTTGCCAAAGTCAATAATGCTTTTTAATGGGGTTGTGTCTATAAGGTCAAAACTCGCTTTAACAGATTTTTCAATAAATATATCTGTTTTTTCGAAGGATGGTGAGCTGTCATCCAACCAAAACTTCAGGGTTACTAAAAATTGAAACCATGCCGATTCTTTTAAACTTCTATTTTGAAGTCTTACGAGTTGCTCTTGTTTTAAATCAACGGTCTTAATGTTGAGTTGTTCAATATAATTAGTGAATTTCTTCTTGAGGGGCACTAAAGTTTTTAAAGACTTCATTGAATTGTTATTTGCAGCTTCTAAAGCGTGTACCACATAACTTCTATTAGCGGTTAGGATTTCGAAGAAGGTGAAATAAAAACTTAATAACTTGTTTTGAGGGTCGAAGGTTAAATACTCATCGCTCTTCCCTAAAACGTTGTGTGCATTATCAAAAAATACTTTAAAAATAGATTGCTCTAGTGCTTCAAAGTTCCCAAAAAATTCATAGAATTTAGATTCTTCAAAGTTATTATCCTTGGCGAATGCGTATACTGATTTCGGTTTGTGGTTGTGCACAAGCACAAAATCCATGTACAACTCAATCAGTATTGTTTCGTTTATTGTTTTCTTTTTGGCCATGATCATTATTTTATGATGTAAAGATACTCAATGTTTAACTATTTTTAGTTAAAGTTAAACAAAAATTAACAAGATATTCTTCTGACTGATCGTGCTCATTATCAGTACACAAAATGTCATAAATAAGCGCTTAAAATTTGTCAATTTGACATGATTTTAATTTTAAATACGACAATTAGTCAAGATAAATGTCGGTATACCCTAAATTCAATTAAAAATATCACAAAATAATGTCAATATTTATTTTGGTATTTTATTTGTTTTGAAGACAAAAGAAATCAAATAAGATTTCAAATTTGAAAATGATGTTTAATTTAAAATTTTGTAATTATGAGCACTTTAGTAAATGTTCCTAAAAACGGAGGTTTAGCAAACAGAACTTCAAATGCAAACCTTTCAACTTGGTCAAATTGGTTAGATGATGTTTTCAACAGAGATTTGCCATCCGTTTTTACTTCCAATTTTAATACAGGTATCAGTCTTCCACAAGTAAACATTAAAGAGACTGCTGATGCCTTTGTGGTAGAGATGGCCGTGCCTGGATTGAAAAAATCAGATTTCCATATTGATCTCGACAATCAATTATTGTCAATCTCTACAGAGTTAAGTGAAGAAAACGAAGAGAACGATGAGCACTATACCCGCAGAGAGTTTGGTTACGCTTCATTTAAACGATCTTTTTCATTACCAGAAAGCGTCAATGAGGATGAGATTAATGCAAATTACAGCGATGGCATCTTGAGTATTCATTTACCTAAAAAAGAAGAAGCTAAACAGAGACCAGCGCGAAGCATAAAAATCTCCTAATTTTTAAAGCTAACAAAAACTAGTTTTGAGGCTGACTTTTTCAGCCTCAATTTATTAATAGCACCTAGTTCTTCATATTTTAAGTGTAGTTGAATTTAACGTTTTTTGCCATGAAAAGATATATTTTATCAGTGAGTTTAGCATTATTAAGTTTAAGCTGTAATGGACAAAATAATGAAACTCAAAAAAAATTAGAATTAAAAGCCAATGATAGCTTAAAAACAAAACAACCTGAGGGTTCTTGGAAAGTTAATAAGGAATTTGATGAACACGGTTCATTAATTAGGTACGACAGCGTTTATTCATGGTCATCTCAAAATTACTCAGATGATTTTTCACGGGTTAATAAAGACAGTTTGTTGCACGCTTTTAAATCTCGATTTTTCTCAAATTTTTCAGAATTTAAAAATGAAGGGTTTCATACTATTTTTTCTCAAGATTCTC
>CAYMDB010000152.1:3286-7126 GCA_964388865.1 uncultured Flavobacteriaceae bacterium | reverse complement strand
TGTTGGACCAAGTTTAAAATTATTTGAATGCGGATTGCCAAAAGATATGGCAGCTGAGTTATACAAACCTTTCGTGATCAGAAAATTGATTGAAAGAGGTATTGTGAAAACTGTAAAATCTGCAAAGAAAATTATAGATAGAAAAGAGCCTGTTGTTTGGGATATCTTAGAGAATGTTCTTAAAGGACATCCTGTATTACTAAACCGTGCTCCTACTTTACACAGGCTAGGTATACAAGCCTTTCAGCCTAAATTAATTGAAGGTAAGGCGATTCAGTTACACCCATTGGTGTGTACTGCATTTAATGCCGATTTCGATGGTGACCAAATGGCGGTTCATTTACCATTAGGACCAGAGGCTATTTTAGAAGCGCAACTTTTAATGTTGGCGTCGCATAATATTTTGAACCCAGCAAATGGTTCACCAGTTACGGTACCTTCACAGGATATGGTTCTTGGTTTATATTATATGACCAAGCTCCGTAAAACCGATGAAACCTACACTGTAAAAGGTGAAGGGCTAACCTTCTATTCTCCAGAAGAAGTTACTATTGCTTACAATGAGAAGAAAGTAGATTTAAATGCCGGCATTAAAGTAAGAACTTACGATCTTAATGAAGAAGGTGAATTGACAAGACAAATTATTGAAACCACAGTAGGTCGTGTACTTTTTAATGAGACAGTACCAGCCGCTGCGGGTTATATCAATGATATTTTAACTAAAAAATCTTTAAGAGAAATTATTCATGCCATTCTAAGGGCTACTTCTGTTCCTGAAACAGCTGATTTTCTTGATGAGATTAAAACCTTGGGGTATAAATTTGCGTTTCAAGGAGGCTTATCTTTTAGTTTAGGTGATATTATTATACCTAAAGAAAAGTACACGATGATTGATGCTGCTAATAAGCAGGTTGATGGTATTATGGGTAATTATAATATGGGTCTTATTACCAATAACGAACGTTATAACCAAGTTATTGATATTTGGACATCTACTAATGCTGAATTGACTGAATTGTCTATGAAGCGTATTAGAGAAGACCAACAAGGCTTCAACTCGGTATTTATGATGCTTGATTCTGGTGCTCGTGGATCTAAAGAACAGATCCGTCAGTTAACCGGTATGCGTGGATTAATGGCAAAACCTAAAAAATCTAACGCAGGTGGTGGTGAGATTATTGAAAACCCAATTCTTTCTAACTTTAAAGAAGGACTTTCAATTTTAGAATACTTTATTTCTACTCACGGTGCACGTAAAGGACTTGCAGATACGGCGCTTAAAACTGCCGATGCAGGTTATTTAACCCGTCGTTTAGTAGATGTTTCTCAAGATGTAATTGTTTATGAAGAGGATTGTGGAACATTGAGAGGAATTGAGGTTTCAGCACTTAAGAAAAACGAGGAAATCGTTGAAAATCTTGAGGGTAGAATTGTAGGTAGAACTTCACTTAATGATGTGTATCATCCGTTAACAGATGAACTGATTATTGAAGCTGGTGGTCATATTAACAATGCTATCGCTAAGAAAATTGGTAATTCTCCTATAGAATCTATCGAAGTGCGTTCGCCACTAACATGTGAAGCTAAGAAAGGTATTTGTGTAAAATGTTACGGACGTAACCTTGCTACCGGTAAAATGGTGCAACGAGGTGAAGCTGTTGGTGTTGTTGCCGCGCAATCTATTGGAGAGCCAGGAACCCAGTTAACACTGCGTACATTCCACGTTGGTGGTATTGCAGGTAACATTTCTGAAGAAAATAAATTAACGGTTAAGTTTAATGGTGTTGCAGAGATTGAAGATCTTAAAACCGTTAAAACAAAAGATAATGAAGGAAAAGAGGTTGATGTAGTCATCTCAAGAACTTCAGAATTAAAGTTAGTTGATGTTAAGACAGGCATTGTTTTAAGTACCAATAATATTCCATATGGTTCATTTATATATGTTAAGCCAGGCGAAAAACTTTCAAAAGGTGATGTTGTATGTTCATGGGATCCATATAATGGTGTTATTATTTCAGAATTCGCTGGTAAAGTGAAGTATGAAAATATTGAACAAGGTATTACCTACCAAGTAGAAATTGATGAGCAAACAGGTTTCCAAGAGAAAGTAATTTCAGAATCGAGAAACAAGAAGTTGATTCCAACTTTATTGATCGAAGATTCTAAAGGTGAAACTATTCGTTCTTACAATCTACCAGTTGGTGCTCACATTATGATTGATGATGGCGATAAGGTTGATATTGGTAAGATTTTGGTAAAAATACCGCGTAAATCTGCAAAAGCAGGTGATATTACTGGTGGTCTTCCTCGTGTAACGGAATTATTTGAAGCACGTAACCCTTCTAATCCTGCTGTAGTAAGTGAGATTGACGGTGTAGTATCCTTTGGTAAAATTAAACGTGGTAACCGTGAAATTATAATCGAATCTAAATTAGGTGAGGTTAAGAAATACTTAGTAAAATTATCGAATCAGATTCTTGTTCAAGAAAATGATTACGTAAAAGCGGGTATGCCTTTATCTGATGGTTCTATCACACCAAACGATATCTTAAACATTAAAGGACCTTCTGCGGTACAACAATATTTAGTAAATGAAGTACAAGAAGTGTATCGTTTACAAGGCGTGAAGATTAACGATAAGCATTTTGAGGTTGTCGTAAGACAGATGATGCGTAAAGTTAGAATTATAGATTCTGGTGATACCATTTTCCTAGAAAATCAGTTAATCCATAAATCAGATTTCATTGAAGAAAATGATAAAATTTTCGGAATGAAGGTGATTGAAGATGCTGGTGATTCAGAAAACTTAAAATCTGGTCAGATTGTATCGGTAAGAACGTTAAGAGATGAAAACTCTAGCTTAAGAAGAGAGGATAAGAATCTAGCAACTGCGAGAGATGCGAGTCCAGCTACGGCAACTCCAATCTTACAGGGCATTACTAGAGCGTCGTTACAAACGAAATCGTTTATCTCTGCTGCATCCTTCCAAGAAACCACTAAAGTGCTTAACGAAGCCGCTGTAAACGGAAAAGTTGACACCTTAGAAGGACTTAAAGAAAATGTAATTGTTGGTCACAGAATACCAGCGGGTACAGGTGTAAGAGAGTACGAAAATATTATCGTAGGTTCTAAAGAAGAGTTTAACGAAATGATGAAAGCAAAGGAAGAAATGAATTTTAACTAAGTGAGGTTAACGTTTTACATGCCGAAGGTGCATTAAGACAATTATCAAGCTTAGCTCAAATTTCAACTGAGATTTCATTAAAACGGAATTTTTAAAAATAAAAATAAAAGCCTTCAAGTTTATAACGCGAAGGCTTTTTTAATAGTAATAATTAGATTTCCGATGCTTCGGAAATTATAAACAAGTTTATAAATGGCAGACGAAAAGAACAATCCTAAAAAAGGACAAATAAATATAGAATTAGACGAAAAAGTTGCAGAAGGAATCTATTCTAATTTGGCAATCATTAACCATTCGGTATCCGAGTTTGTGGTGGACTTTGTAAGTATCATGCCAGGTACTCCTAAGAGTAAAGTGAAATCGAGAATTATCTTAACTCCGCAACACGCCAAGCGTTTATTAAAAGCCTTAGGCGACAATGTCACCCGATTTGAAAAGGCTCATGGTGAAATTAAGGATTACGAGCAACCACCGATTCCACTGAATTTCGGTCCGACTGGTCAAGCTTAAATAAAAATATTAAGTTGATGGCTTAACTCTAATTATTGAGGTGGTTCTCGAAATGTTTTTTTACGAGCAACCACCGATACCATTGAATTTTGGTCCGACTGGTCAAGCTTAAATAAAAATATTAAGTTGATGGCTTAACTCTAATT
>CAYMDB010000152.1:0-3186 GCA_964388865.1 uncultured Flavobacteriaceae bacterium | reverse complement strand
TCGAAATGTTTTTTTACGAGCAACCACCGATACCATTGAATTTTGGTCCGACTGGGTAAACTTAGAATCATTACAATTACCAGTAAGACAACTATATAAAACCGAAAAGCCCTTTGACTTTAATACAAGTCAAAGGGCTTTTTGTTAAATGGACCGCTAGGTTAAAGCGACTTCCTTTTTCTTTAAACGGTACTTTAAAGCGCCAGATGGGCACTTTTTAATTTGGTCAATAATTTTGTCGGTTTGTGCTCCTTCTAAATTAATCCAAGGAATCACAGAACTTCTAAATACGGTTGAGAGTTGTTTAGCACAAAGTTCAGCATTTGTGCAGCTGTGTGGCTCATAAGTCACAGTAATTTCAGAATTACTGAAAACGTTTTCGTTAGTTTCCATAATAAGTAGATTATTTGGGGTTAATCTTTAAATAAAATTATAGTTTGCTTTTTCAAAAACTTTATAAACATCGACAAAGTACTTATAAATTCGATATAATTCCGAATTTCAATTTACTATTCGATGAAATACACATGTTTAATCAAATTCAGAGGTCATATGAAATTTAATGCTTGGATATTTTTGCTGCGTCATTTGCAAGGAAAACAGAGAATCTGCTAAGAATACTAATTGGTTTTGCTTATCACGGGCTAAAAATCGTTGCTTTACTCGGAGGAACTCCTTAAATTCTTCACTTTTTTCATTATCCGTTTGAACCCAACAAGCCTTATGTACATTTAAGTTTTCGTAAGTACACTTGGCTCCATACTCGTGTTCTAATCGATACTGTATCACTTCATATTGCAATGCGCCAACAGTTCCAATTACTTTTCTACCATTGATATCCAAGGTGAATAATTGCGCTACACCTTCATCCATAAGTTGATCTATACCTTTATAAAGTTGTTTCGACTTCATGGGATCAGCATTATTAATATATCTAAAATGCTCTGGTGAAAAACTTGGTACACCTTTGTAGTTCAGGACTTCACCTTCTGTTAAGGTATCACCAATTTTAAAACTTCCTGTGTCTTGCAATCCAACAATATCACCAGGGTAAGAAATGTCTACAATCTCTTTCTTTTCAGCAAAAAAGGCATTCGGACTAGAGAACTTTAATTTTTTATTGTGTCTTACATGCAAATATGGAGTGTTGCGTTTAAATTCTCCAGATACAATTTTAACGAAGGCGAGTCTATTTCTGTGATTAGGATCCATATTGGCATGGATTTTAAAAACGAAACCTGTAAACTCTTTTTCGTCTGGCTGTACCACGCGTTCTTCACTTTTCTTGGGTCTAGGTTTTGGGGCGATATCAACAAAACAATCTAGAAGCTCTCTTACCCCAAAATTATTTAAGGCTGAGCCAAAAAATACGGGTTGTTGCTTACCACTTAAATAGTCTTCTTTATTAAACTTTGGATAAATACCACTAACTAATTCAATTTCTTCTCTTAAGGTATTGGCAGACTTTTCCCCTACAAGTTGATCTAATTCGGGTGAAGATAAATCTGAAACCTCAATGGTTTCTTCAATATCCTTCCTGCTATCTCCAGAAAATAAGTTTATATTTTTTTCCCATAGATTATAAATACCTTTAAAATCGTATCCCATACCTATAGGAAAACTCAAAGGCACCACCTTTAACCCTAGTTTTTGTTCGATTTCATCTAATAAATCAAAAGCATCTTTTCCCTCTCTATCCATTTTATTGATGAAGACAATCATAGGAATGTTTCGCATTCTACAAACTTCAACAAGTTTTTCGGTTTGTTCCTCAACACCTTTGGCAACATCAATAACCACAATAACACTATCTACGGCTGTTAAAGTTCTAAAAGTGTCTTCGGCAAAATCCTTGTGACCAGGAGTATCTAAAATATTAATTTTAATACCATCATATTCAAATGCTAAAACAGAAGTCGCAACCGAGATACCACGTTGGCGTTCAATCTCCATAAAGTCACTTGTAGCTCCTTTTTTTACTTTGTTACTTTTAACGGCACCTGCCTCTTGTATAGCTCCACCAAATAAAAGTAATTTCTCTGTAAGAGTCGTTTTACCCGCGTCTGGGTGGGATATGATACCAAATGTTCTACGTCTATCGATTTCTTTAATAAAACTCATTGTCATTTTTTCAAGTATGCAAAAATAGAAATAAAAGAGGGATCCTTATACTTTTTTAGTGCCCGATATTTTAATGACTTATTCTTAAGATTAGAGGTTACTTATGTGAATTTTAAACTCGTATCGGAACTGCATTACCGTATAATAATCTTTTGTTCTTGGTCAATTATTGAAGGCTAATAAGTTTGTAAAGGATTATTTAAATTGAAGAATACGAGCTACTTAATAATATTTTTTATATGGGCTGAGACGCTATAATATGCCGAACAATAGATTTTCAAATTAAATTTTGTAGGAAGAAACGAAAAAAATTGTTAAAAAAAATTGGTTATTACAGTTAATCGAATATATTTGCATTTAAACGACAAAAATATGTGTTTTAACGATGTTATTTTGTTAGCAAATAGCTATAAAAGGATTAGTAGTTCTATGCCTAGACAAAGATAAAAATAAAGTCTTAAAAATTGATCTTAAAAGCGTATCACAATACTGATAAAAAATATTTAAATATGAATATTTCTACTAAAAAAATTGTGCTTTTTCTGCTCTTGTTTAATTGTGTGAGCAATTATATTAACGCACAACTAGATAGCCAACATTATTTGCCGCCATTAAAACAGGTGTCTAATAATGCAGCTATTCAACAGCAAGAAATTTATTTATCAACTCCAGAAACGACTCCTTTTTCAGTACAAGTTTTTAGAGGCACAAATACAACTCCAATTGGTGTTATTTCTGGTTTAGCAAATGGATCTCCTCAGTTATTTTCAACCTTTATTCCTTTACCCAACGGAGACAATGAAATCACTTTAGTAACTAATGCCAATACCGGTGTAGTGCTTTCTAATAGTGGGTTGCGTTTTTCAGCACCAGGTGGACAAGAATTTTACGTTAATTATCGCGGTCGAAGCGCGGCACAAGTAGGCTCATTGACAGCAAAAGGCAGAAAGGCGTTGGGTTTAGAATTTAGATGGGGTGGAATTCCCAATAGAGCGACCAATGGAAATTTAACAACCTCCTTAGGTATCATGGCCACCGAAAATAATACAACCGTTAATGTTTTTG
>CAYMDB010000151.1:0-7130 GCA_964388865.1 uncultured Flavobacteriaceae bacterium | reverse complement strand
TCGACCCCAACGGGGTCGTATTAATTGTTTAATATCCTATTCTATACATATTTGAATCCTTTGGATTCGTTTTCTAAATCTATTCTTCGTTTTTAAATTCCGAAGGGATTAAATGCTTATTGATTTATTAATGTTGTTTTGTGTGCGACCCCATTGGGGTCGTATATCTTAATTGTTTATTTTTTCTACAAACATTCGACCCCGTCGGGGTCGGATTGTTTGTTTTATAATATATTCTATAAATATGTGAACCCTTCGGGTTCTATTTGGTCTCGTTTTCTATAAATATTTGAATCCTTCGAATTCGTTCTTTTGTAAATCTTAATCTTCTATCCATTTAAATAAATATTCGTCTTTATGTTCAACCTGAAATTTTATTAAAAAATCTTTGTATTCCTCTTTAAATGATTTGGTTTTGTGGTGTTCTTTCTGATTATTGACATAAAAAATCACATTATCTAAAGCAGAATGTGAATATGAAAATGCACCATAACCTTCTTGCCATTCGAACTTAAATTTTGAAAACCTTTTCACCTTAATAAATGCGTTTGAACTCTTTTTAACTTCTCGAACCAAGTCAGAAAGGCAGCACGACGGTTTCATTCCTATAAGAAAATGAATATGGTCGGGCATACCGTTAATAGCTAGCATTTTCTGTCCCTTATTTTGCACAATTCCTGTAATGTACTTGTACAGTTCTACTTCCCATTCTTTCTTTATTAAGCTCCCTCTACCTTTAACAGCAAAAACAACCTGTATATAAATTTGTGAAAATGTACCAACACCCATTATGCTCCCGTTTTATATAACTCTTGTTCTAGTTCTTTAATTGCTTTGATGTATTGCGGCTTACCCCCAAATGCTTTTACCAATTCCATATGTGTTCCTATTCCATATGTGTTCCTAATTTATTTAATGGGTCAAGTTTCAATACCTCGGTGCTTTCTATGGTAATTAAGCCGTCTTGGGCATATTTATCCAATAGACTATTTAACACCAATTGGGCTTGGTCGCCATATTTGGTAAAGTAATTTCGTTTTTTAACGTTGTCCGCTCTTTCTTTTCTAGTGAGTGGTTTTGATTCAAAAGCTACATGACAAATCAAATCGAAAGGGTCAAACTCTTTGCCTACTTCTTCTTGTAATGCTTCAAAGAAAACACCCTGCTCTTCGAGCTCTTTTACAATGGCTTTTTTCTTGTCGGCATTGTTCCAAGAGTTTAAAAATTCATCTAAGGTTTTGTATTGTTTCGTTACACTATTTTTAGTGTAATCTTTTAACGATTCAGTAATAATTTTGCCATCAGAACTTAAATACTGCACTCTTTCATTAACAATTTTTACAAGAACACCATCAATACGGATTTTAACTCTTGGTTCTTCTACTATATCTCCACCGCCAGTAATTTCAGGATATTCAGGCGGTTCAGGGAAATCTACTTCTTCACCGTCAACATCAATAATTGGATCGTCAGTTGTTTCTTCTTCTGTTCCTGAAAGATCTTCATCTTCTCCAACATCTTTTATCATTACCGGGTCGCCATCAAAATCAGGATCAGCAAACAGATGGGTTACATTTCTGAAATCCATAATGGTAAAATAGGTCTTGCCGTACTCCTCATTAATTCTTGTGCCTCTAACAATTATCTGCTTGAATTCGGTCATTGATCCGATATTACTGTCCAATACAATCAGTTTGCATGTTTGAGCATCAACACCTGTAGTCATTAATTTAGATGTAGTGGCAATAACAGGATAGGTTTCACTTGGATTGATAAAGTTGTCTAACTCTCGTTTTCCTTCGTCATTGTCTCCAGTAATCTGCATAATGTACTTGCTGTTTTTCACAAATAAATCAGCATTGGCGTTAGCCAATGCGGTACGCATTCCTTCTGCATGTTCAATGTCAATGCAGAAAACGATACTTTTTGCAAAACGATCATATCCTTTTAGAAACTCTGTGATTTTTGCTGCTACAATTTTTCTACGTTCTTCAACAACAATGTTTTTGTCAAAATCGGTTCGGTTGTAAATTCTATCCTCAACAGGATTACCGTCTTTATCTAAGAATCCTTTTGGTGGTCGCCAACCTTCTGCATCTATATCTAAGGTTACTTTAACCACTTTGTAAGGAGCTAAAAAGCCATCGTCAATTCCTTGTTTAAGCGAGTAGGTGTAAATTGGTTCTCCAAAGTATTCTGTATTTGAAACTTCTGTTGTTTCTTTTGGAGTAGCAGTCATTCCAATATGTGTAGCTGTATTGAAATAATCTAATATTTCTCGCCATTTACTATTTTCTTTTGCACTTCCCCTGTGGCACTCATCAATAATCACCAAGTCGAAAAACTCACGACTGAATTGTTTGTATGCATCATCTCCGTTACTATCTGAAAGCCCTTGATACAATGCTAAATAAACATTGTAGGCCGTATCGATTTTCTTCTTTTTGATAATGGTGAGAGCATCTTTGAAATGTCTGAAATCCCCTCTTGCAGTTTGGTCGATTAAAGCAGTTCTGTCTGCCAAGAACAAAATCCGTTTTTTCGTACCACTTTTCCAAAGTCTGTAAATTATTTGGAAAGCCGTATATGTTTTTCCTGTTCCAGTTGCCATTACTAAAATGATTCGTTGCTGTTTCTTGGCAACTGCTTCAATGGTTCTGTTTACAGCATTTTGTTGGTAATATCTTGGTGAACGTCCAGAACCATCTTGAAAATAGTCTTGTGAAACTAGTTCTTCAACTTCTGGTGATTCAATTCCTTTATACTTTTTGTATTTAGCCCATAATTCTTGCGGGCTAGGAAACTGATCTAATGCAATTTCCTTTTCAATTTCTCCGTCTGTGGAGGTTTTATCGTGAAAGTAAAAGCCGTCTCCGTTACTACTGAACACAAAAGGAATGTCTAAAGTATTTCCGTAACCCAGTGCTTGTTGAATTCCGCCTTTAACCGAATGTTTGTTATCTTTTGCCTCAATTACAGCAATAGGCACATTAGGCTTGTAAAATAGAATATAGTCAGCAAATTTTCGCTTTCCTCTTGCGGTCAGTTTTCCTTTTACATAAATTCGTCCATCTGTGAAGAAGATTTCACGACCTAACTGTGTCTGTTCGTCCCAACCTGAATTCAATATCGCAGGAGTGATAAACTTAGCTTTTATGTCCGATTCTGATAAGTCTTTTTTATTCATTTAATTCGGTTTCTATTTCTCTCACGTCCCGATAGTTTTCGAGTACAAAAAAAACAGCTCTTTGAGTTTTTTCAGTGTTTGGCTTTTAGTCGGCACAAACCAAATTCGCTATTTGTTCGTTTGCTTTTTTCAGCCTGAGATTCGACAAAAGACTATACGCATTAAAACGATACGCCCCATCGCCTTTAGGGCTTGTTTTTTTTAGTCCCTCTGCCCTATTAAGGACTTGATGCGTTATGTTATCTTTACAAATACACAGCTTGTTTGCTGTGCTTCTTTATTATTTTATAAATCTACCGTAATTTACAGAAGATTCCTATACCTAATGCGGCTTATTTTATTTTAGAGCGGCTAACATACAGTCTGTTGCATTTAGGGCTCTTATGTGCCCTGTCTTTAGCTTTGTATTTTGATGTGCTAAAGATATGAAGGTCTTTTGGATTGGGCTTACGGGTTTCCGCAATGGGATGCATGAGATTACTTGAGATAATGGGTGCGCTAACCTTATAAGACACTCACAACAATTAGCGGAATAGCGCTTTTGGGCTACACCTTATGTTTTTGTATCCGGGCTTTATCCTCCTAAATTTATAGTGTTTTTACATTTAGGATAATTTGTGCAACCTAAAAAATTCCCGAACCTTCCGCTTCTTTTTGTCATAAAACCGCTTTGGCAACTGGAGCACAGTAGCGTGTTTTCTAAAATTTCTATGTTGTTAAAGGTTTGATTGCAACCTGGATAGTGCGAACATCCTAAAAATTGATTGTTTTTTAGTGCATTTTGTCTAATTACAAGATGCCCTGTTTGACAATACGGACAATTTGTTTTGCTTCGTATTCCTTTGTTTGCAGTCATTAAGCTCTCATTTTCTGTTATGAGTTCTTCTGCAAATAGAGAAACGTCAGCCGGAATAAGCAATACCACTTCATTTTTAGTTCTTGTTAGCGCCACGTAAAACAAGCGTCGTTCTTCAGCAAAACGATAGGCTTCATCATCACTGAGTAATAGCGACAACATGGTGTCGTCCGTCATTTTGTTAGGAAAACCAAGTAAGTGATTTTTTAGGTTTAATACGATTACATTGTCTGCTTCTAAGCCTTTGGATTTGTGAACTGTTATATATTTGATATCGCTATCTTCAAAGCCTTTTATTTCTAGTTTATCACTGCGTTCGTGATACTTTATTTTGCTGTTTGGTGTGAGTTTAATATATTCATTGATGTCGAAACTATGACGCCCTAAAACCAAAATAGGTTTGTTACCATTTTTGTCTTTAAGTGCTTGAATTTCATTTATAAAAACAGCATCGGCATTGTCTTGTGTATAATAAACAAACTTAATTGGGTTTTCAAAAGGTTCTTTTTTAGATTTTGGATTTTTAGGTATTTGTTTGGTGTTTTTTTGAATGTACTTGGCTGTTATATCAATGAGAGACTGTGAATTGCGATAGGTTTGTTCAATGAATAATTGCTCATGTTTTCCGACGTATTTTTCAAAATTACTAAACAAAGCAATGTCGCTACCGGCAAAACGATAAATGGATTGCCAATCATCACCAACACAAATTAGTCTCGCTCTTGATAAATTGCGTATTTCTTTAATTAGACTGAATCGCGCGTACGAAATGTCTTGATATTCGTCAATGATGATATACTGATAGGTATATTCTGGTTTGTTTACCTTCACAAGTTCAGTGGCCTGATTGATCATATCATTAAAATCAATTTCACTCTGAGCTTTCAGTGTATGGTCGTACTTTTTTAGAATTGGGATGGCAAATTTTAAGAAGAGGTGTTGCCTTTCGCGTGCAAACGGGTTTGTAGTTCTATGTCTATCAGAAAACAAAGCTATTATGGCCTCCTCATTTAATTGTCTTGATTTACTAAGGTTGATAAAGGTTTGAATTAGATTTGTTATTTCTTTCCCAAAGTTCTTATCGTTATCGGTAACTTTTGAGAAGATGCTCTTCGTATCTCGTGGTTTAAAAACCACATTTTCGTTTTTTAACTTCTCACTTAGTTTTTCAAGTAAAACGTTGTCTCGGTTGTAATAGGAATAGGTTTCTAGAAGTTTGGTGTTGTATGTGTTATGCGTTTCTTTCTTTAACTCCATCTCTTGGACATATTTCTGCTCATTAAATGGTGTCAGCCATTTTGCTCTATTGTTTTCGTCAACCCCAAAATGCTCTAAATATATGTCGTATTCTGTTAGATAAAAGTCTGGGCGATACATGGCATCTCCAAATGGATAGGGTTTTTCATAGTCGTACTCAATACCGTTTAGATACAAGAAATTTGCTATAGTTAGTTCTTCAACACTTTTTACTTTTTCGCCCTGTAGGGTATCAAGCTTTGCCTTTGCCACTTTATTTAAAGGTTCGGTTTCACATTTAGATTTTAAAGTGTAAAAATCTATGCCTTTTTCTGTATCCAATTTTTCACCAAGTGAATCGTAACTTTCGTGCTCTTCTGGAATATTCATATAACAGGCCACATAGGTGATGTAGGCTTCTAATGCTGCCGAATCCTTAAAGATGTCTTTCTCTAAATAGGAAGTAACTACTTTATTTAAGGTGTTTTCATTTGTAACGGCAGTTAATGTCGCCTGGTGTTTTTTTATAATGTCGTACCCGAGTTTATGGAAGGTTGTTGCTCGCGCACCAAGTCCGATGTTTTTTAGTCGGTCATTTAATTCAGCAACCGTTTTTTTTGTAAAGGATAACAATAAAATGTTTTCAGGTTTGACATTTTTCTTCTCTAATAGATACTTAACCTTACCTATAATAGTTAAGGTTTTGCCTGAACCTGCACCTGCAATAATTAGGTTTGAATATTCGTCCGTTATGAGCGCAGTGCGTTGCTGGTCGTCTAATTTTTTACCTTCAATATCATCAAAATATTGGCTAAGTTTTTCTTTCTGCCTTTCAACATAGTTTTTATTGTAGTTGACTATGTAGTTGTCAAAATTTTGAAATATATCATTAAACTCTTTGACACTTCCCTCTTTTTTGTAAAAACTGGATTTACCTTTAAAGTATTGACCAATAGCAGAAAACTTTGTTTTTATTTTTTCACGGTCTACCCAAGTCACATAGTCGTCTAATCTTTTTAGGGCATCAAAAAATGAAGAGATTTGTATTAAGTTAGACTGGTAAGTCGTATTCTGATATTTCCCCTTTTCTGTTAATTGTCTGTAAACAATTAGAAAACTGATTATTATAACAGCAAAGCTAATCAGCGTCCAAATCATACTTTTAGTTTATGCTTTTGATTTTTAATTGATTTATTACTCATTCATTTTGGTTGACATACACTATCGGGCTAAACACATTGTTTTTACAACCATCTTATTTTATATTAATAAATATAAATATTTTACCTTCACATAAAGCAGTTTTTTTATTGAAATGCGATAACTAGTGGTTAATGAGTCCTTTGGTTAATGAGTCCCTCGTCCTAATTTTTTCTATTGAAACCATGGGTTTGCCGCGCTCCTATTGTGATTTACTCATTGCTTATTTTTTTAATAAATAGGTATTCAATCCTTAGTTCATTATAATGCCATATCCATATACCACTTATAACTCAAACACCACCCGAAACCCCCCAAACCAATTCCGTGGTGCTCCTGGATAAAAATAGCGTGGTTCTGAAGTACCAAAGCTTGTGGCATTGATTAAAATGGACGACGCATATGCTTTGTCCGCGATGTTATTCATACCTACATTGACTTCTAGAGCGATATGGGGCGTCAGTTTGGTGCTGTAGGCTAATTTGGCGTTCCATACCGTATACGGATCTGAATACAAGGTATTAGCATCATCAATGGGCAGCTCACCAATATGAAGCATATTCGTATATAGATTTAAATTTTTATAAGCGAGTTGGATACCGCCACTGACTTTAAAATTTGGCACTCCTGTTAATTGGTTTCCTGAAAAAT
>CAYMDB010000150.1:0-7148 GCA_964388865.1 uncultured Flavobacteriaceae bacterium | reverse complement strand
AAGGTTTCAATTAATACCGCAGTTTGTATGGTCATATGCAAACAACCAGCAATACGTGCGCCTTTTAAAGGTTGCTCGTTGTTATACTCTTCTCGTAAGCTCATTAAACCTGGCATTTCTGCCTCGGCTAATTCAATTTCTTTTCTTCCCCACGCCGCAAGCGACATGTCTTTTACCTTGTTAGGTACGTAAGCAGTTGTTTTTGTACTCATAATTATTGTTCTCTATCTTTTTTATAATTGAAACACTTTTGGGTTTAACACTTAAATAACTACATTCGTTGCATTAAAATATGCCGCATTAACCTAAAGCATTGCAAATATAATCAATAGGATTAAGAATATTAAATGCCACTCTATAAATCCATTAGTGTAAATTCACAAACTACTGTTAAAATCTGGAAGATCGATGAAACCTACGATGTTTTGTTTGCTCCTCTAGATCTTAAGCCACAAAGTCTAACACGCGTTTTAAGTATGAAAAGCGAACTGCATCAACGTGGCTTTTTAAGCGTGAGACATTTATTGAGAGCCTTTGGTTATACTGATCAAGATTTGTTTTATGACGCCAACGGAAAACCACATCTTAAGGATGGCAAACATATTTCCATCACGCATTCCTTTAGCTTTTCGGGAGTTATTGTAAGTGATTATGAAGTAGGAATTGACATAGAAATGCAGCGTGAAAAAATAGGCATCATAGCCAAAAAATTTATTGACTATGAGTTTCTCTATTTAAAACCAACTTCAGAAGACTACGTGAGAAAACTCACCGTCATCTGGGGAATAAAAGAATCTTTATACAAGCTTTTTGCTACACCTGGCATGTTGTTTAGAGAGCACTTTTTGGTGATTCCGTTTATGTTAAACGATAAAAATACGGTAGCCTGGATAGATTATAAGGGCAAAAAATACAGATATAATACCGCTTTCTTAGAGTTTGAAGGCTTCACTTGTGCATACGTTGTACCGTAAACTATGGGTATATATCAACATATCGTCCAGTCGAGTTTAAAAGGAAAAAAGCTGCTAGCGGTTTTAATTGACCCAGATAAGATAAAGCTTGAATCGGTTCCTAGTTTTATTTCTAAAGTCAATCAATCGATTGCCACACATATTTTTGTTGGAGGAAGTGAGGTTGGTGAGGGAGCTACTGAAACTTTAGTTGTCGAAATTAAAAGGCACACAGATTTACCTGTAGTATTGTTTCCTGGTGATGTTATTCAAATTACAGATAAAGCCGATGGTATTTTATTTTTATCTTTAATTTCGGGTCGAAATCCTGATTACCTCATTGGAAAACATGTTGAAGCGGTTTCAAAATTAAAAATGTCAAATTTAGAAGTCATTCCTACGGGATATCTCCTTATTGAAAACGGAAAGCAAACCTCAGTAGAACGTATAAGTAACACCAAACCACTAAAGCGAAGTGAAGTCGAAACAATAGTAGATACAGCAAAAGCTGGGGAATTATTAGGCATGAAACTTATTTATCTGGAAGCGGGTAGTGGTGCACTTCATGCTATTGAAACAGATCTGATTTCAAACGTAAAAAAAGCATTAGAAATTCCATTAATTGTTGGCGGTGGTATAAAAACTAAAAAAGCACTCGAAGAAGCCTACTTGGCAGGAGCCGATTTGGTAGTGATTGGAACTGCTTTTGAAACAAATGAAGCCTTTTTTAATGAACTTCTAAAATAAATTGTCATGCTGAACTTGTTTCAGCATCTAACTTTTTAAATTGAAATGAAAATACAATTAATAATTAAAACCACCGCTTTCGCGGCCGTAAAACATGAAAATATCAGTAGAATTAACATTAACACCACTTAAAGACGATTACGAACCACATATCATCGACTTTATAAAACGTTTAAGAGCTTCGGAATTTACAGTGCTAGAAAATCCGCTAAGTACCCAAATTTATGGCGATTATGATGCTGTTATGCCATTTGTAACTCAAGAAATAAAACGGTCGTTTTCCGACTTAGACATTGTGGTATTACAAATGAAAATTGTAAAAACAGACCGCAGCGACTATGAACCCCATTTTTGATTTTTTTCTCGAAGCCTATCACAATACGCCTACTTTTCAAATTGTTTTAGAAGCTATTGTGTTTTTCTTCGGTATTGCAAGTGTATGGTATGCCAAGCAAGAAAATATCTTGGTGTATCCCACCGGAATTGTCGCTACCGTAATTACCGTTTATCTCCTCTATGTCAATGAATATTTTGGAGATATGATGATGAACTTTTACTATTCCATTATGAGTATTTATGGTTGGTGGAATTGGTCTAGAACAAAAAATAACAAAACAACGGTGCCTATATCTAGGACCAATACTACCGAAAAACAAATAGGTGTTGGTTTGTTCATTATAACCATGATCGTTACCTATTTAGTTTATAAATCTTTTGATTATGCGATTGAAATACCTAATTACATCGACATTGTGACTTCAGGAATTTTCTTTACCGCCATGTGGTATATGGCGACCAAAAAATTAGAAAACTGGACACTTTGGATTGTTGGCGACCTTATAACGATTCCTTTGTACGCTTATAGAGGATTAGGGATGTTATCCTTACAATATCTTATATTTACGGTATTGGCAATTTATGGCTATCGCGAATGGAAAAAAAGCTTAAACAACTCCCAGCTAACTGCGTAAAAGTAGTATTGTTCGGACCCGAATCTACTGGTAAAACTACACTTTCTCAACAACTGGCGCGACATTACAATTCCGTTTGGGTACCAGAGTATGCACGTGAGTATTTGCAGCACAAGTGGAACAACGAACGTAAAACTTGCGAGTCAGAGGACTTGATTCCTATTGCCATTGGGCAAATGAAACTTGAAAATGATTTGGCTAAAAAAACAGACTCGGTTTTAATTTGTGATACCGATTTGCTAGAAACCAAAGTGTATAGCGAAGCCTATTATTCAGGAGTTTGCGATCCTGTTTTAGATAAATATGCACTAAAAAATACCTACGATTTATATTTTTTAACCTATATTGATGTCCCATGGGAAAAAGACGACTTACGAGATAAACCCAAAGAAAGAGAACATATGTTTGAGGCTTTTGAACAGGCATTACAAAACTACAAACGGCCTTATGTGCTCTTAAAAGGAGGAAAAACTGAACGTCTTAAAATTGCCATACAACACATTGATAATTTATTACAAAAGAACAGATGAGTTTTACAGAAAAAGATATTCAACAAATTGAAGCCAAAGGATTAACCGTAAAAGATGTAAAGAGACAAATTGCTATTTTTAAATCGGGCACACCTTTTACCAATATTTATGAAGCCGCAACCATCGGCAACGGCATCACAAAACTAAATGATGAGCGCATTGATGAGGCTGTTACTAATTTTGAAAACCAAAAAAACGCACTGTCCTTATTAAAATTTGTGCCCGCCTCTGGTGCGGCCACACGCATGTTTAAATTTTTGTTTCAGTTTATAGACGAGTACGATTCCAAGGAACAATCTATTAATGCCTACATCAATAAACACAAGCTTAAGGATATGTCTTTGTTTATGGTGGGTATTGAGAAGTTTCCGTTTTACCAGCAAGTGATAGAACATATAAAAGCTACAGGCGTTGCGTACAATGAACTTTCATCTAGTGAGAAAGCGTGGCATTTTATCCATGCGATGTTAGACCCAGAACAATTAAATTTTGGTGATCAGCCCAAAGGTTTATTACCCTTTCATGAATACAACGAGGATAATATTTCCACAGCCTTTGAAGAGCATTTGTATGAAGCCGCCATGTATGCTTCAGATAAAAATAAAGCCAAATTACATTTTACAATTTCAGAGCAATACGAAACTAAATTCAACGAAGAATTTAAACGTATCGAAGCTCAGGTCCGAGAAAAAACTGGTGTTTCCTTTGAGATTTCGTTTTCTTACCAACAAGGATCCACAGACACCATTGCCGTAACGCCAAAAGACAAACCCTTTAGAGATGAAGACGGTTCTTTACTGTTTAGACCTTCTGGACATGGTGCCTTAATAAAAAATTTAAATGCCGTTGATGTCGATGTTATTTTTATAAAAAATATCGATAATGTTGTCGTTTCTAAATATAAAAATGAGGTTGCTAAATACAAAAAAGTGCTAGCGGGTATTCTTTTGAAATTACAAGCGCAAACCTTCAACTATCTAAAAGATTTAGACAAAACTCAAATTTCAGAAGCTAAGCTAACGGAAATTGCAGAGTTTTTAACTCGGGAGTTGAGTGTTCGGATTTCAGATGAGTTTGAAAAATATTCCGATCGCTATAAAATTGAATACTTAGCAGAAAAACTCAACAGACCAATTCGTGTTTGTGGCATGGTTAAAAACGAAGGAGAACCTGGTGGTGGTCCCTTTTGGGTAAAAGATCAAAACTGGAATCAATCGCTTCAAATTGTGGAATCGGCACAAATAAATTTAAAAGACAAAGCGCAGAAGGACATATTAAAAAATTCGACACATTTTAATCCGGTCGATTTGGTTTGTGGCGTTAAAAATTACAAAGGAGAGAAGTTCGACTTAGAACAGTATGTAGATCCTAAAGCCGCTTTTATCACCATGAAAACTAAAGCAGGAAAAAGTTTAAAAGCATTAGAATTACCCGGACTTTGGAATGGCGCAATGGCGTTTTGGAATACCATTTTTGTAGAAGTGCCTATAATTACTTTCAATCCGGTAAAAACCGTAAACGACTTGCTAAAAGCACCGCATCAAATCAGCTAATCTTGAATAACACCTTACTTAAATCTGAATTATCCTATAAATACGTTAGAAGTTCTGGTAGCGGTGGACAAAATGTGAATAAGGTCTCGTCTAAAGCTGAACTCTATTTTAATCTTGAAGACTCTCTAGTTTTTAACGACGAGGAAAAACTAAAACTCACTGAATTTTTTAAAAACCGAATAACTAATGAAGGGGTTTTAATTTTGGCCTGCGACGAAAGTCGAAGTCAGTTTAGAAATAAAGCCATAGTAACACAACGCTTTCTCAATCTAATAGAAGAAGGGCTAAAAGAAGAGAAAGAACGCCTTTCCACAAAAATTCCACGAGCTGTAAAAAGAAAGCGCTTGGCCAAGAAACGCAAAAATTCTGAAAAGAAAGCACAGCGAAAACCACCAGAGATAGATTGATGGTTATTCTAAACTTTACAAAACTTAAGTTATGCATTTGTATATTACTGAAGGGTTCAACAAAGCAATAGTAGTCCGTTCTTTGTTTATAATTTCTCTCAAACTGGCAGTTAGGTTGGTCGTTTGTACAGCCGATTTCGAGCTTAAAAAAGTTTTTTTACCATGTAGATTTAAGCTGAGGCGTCTAAAATCGTATTAGGGCGCTCAATAAGCATATTGTTAAAACAAATACAGCTCTTGTAAGGTTTAGCAATTTTTTTGACTAATTTTGTTAATTAAACGAAATAAAACATAATTAAAATAAATAGTATGGCACTAGAAATAACAGATGCAACGTTTGAAGAAACGGTATTAAAAAGTGATAAACCCGTGGTAGTCGATTTTTGGGCGGCATGGTGTGGACCTTGTCGAATGGTTGGACCAATCATCGATGAGATTGGCAAGGAATACGAAGGTAAAGCTATAGTTGGTAAGGTAGATGTAGATGCCAATCAAGAATTTGCAGCAAAGTACGGAGTTAGAAATATACCAACGGTCTTGGTTTTTCAAAACGGAGAAGTTGTTGGTAGACAAGTTGGGGTGGCGCCTAAAAATGCGTATTCAGACGCTATTGACGCGCTTTTATAGACTAGATTCTAAAAGAAATGATAAAAGGTTTGCCGCATTGGTAAACCTTTTTTAGTTTGTACTTATACTAGTTTGGGCGTTCCCACATGAAAAATGTGGTCGCGTTTTCCACTCTATCTTTTTTGCTTTTAATGGCAAAAAAGGATGCCGTTTCAACCGCTAACGCACCTGCCAGTGGCTATGGTGTAAACGCTAATTTTTTGAAAGCTATAGATAGGTGATAAAAATAATACAGAATAACAGAGAACAAGTTTCTTCCTTTTGGGAAGGCTAGGATGGCTTTTATGGATTTACAATTAGAACTAAATAAAGCAGGGGGTTTTAAAAACCTAGATTTGTTGGCAAAGCAAGTGGTAGAAGGCTTTGTTGCGGGCATGCATAAAAGTCCTTTTCACGGATTTTCGGCCGAATTTGCTGAGCATAAAATTTA
Organism: uncultured Flavobacteriaceae bacterium; assembly: GCA_964388865.1. GTDB lineage: Bacteria > Bacteroidota > Bacteroidia > Flavobacteriales > Flavobacteriaceae > Winogradskyella. Next base: position 930 of record CAYMDB010000150.1, on the reverse strand, counting down.
CAATCAGGGCGAAAGTACCAAGCACATCGACTGGAAACTCTACGCCAAAACAGATCGCTTATACACCAAGCGCTACGATGAGGAAACCAATCTGCGATGTCATATTATTTTAGACAACAGCAGATCTATGCACTACCCAGAAACTGCAGGTACTAGTATTGATAATCTTAATAAAATTGCATTTTCGGCATTGGCTAGTGCTTGTTTGATGCATATTTTAAAAAAACAACGCGATGCGGTTGGCCTAAGTATTTACAGTGATACTTACGATTTTTACGCTCCTGAAAAAGGTAGTGAGCGGCATCATCAAATGTTGTTAAACAAATTGGCTGAGACGGTGCTTTCTAAAACAGAAACCAAAACTACGGAGACCTATAAGTATTTACATCAAATTGCAGAAAAGATTCATCGTAGATCCTTGATTTTTGTCTTTACAGATATGTTTCAAACCTCAGAAGATGATGAAAAACTATTTGAAGCTTTACGGCATTTAAAACACAATAAGCACGAGGTGGTTTTGTTTCATGTGTTTGATAAGGAAAAAGAATTAAGCTTTGATTTTGATAACAAACCGAAACGTTTTATCGATATGGAAACCGGCGATCACATTAATCTTTATCCTGAAACTATTAAGAATAATTATGAAAACGCTGTAAAGGAATACTTTAATAATTTGAGGTTAAAATGTGGCCAATACCGCATTAAGTATGTAGAAGCAGATATAAATTCAGGGTTTAACAATGTGCTAACCACCTATATGATAGAGCGTCAAAAATTTGTTTAAGCAAATAGGTATTTTTAATGATTTTTGTTTGTGGAATTAAAAATGCAGCGTATATTTGCGCCTGCTTACCGCAAGGCAAGCTCGCAATTATGCAACGGTCTGGTAGTTCAGCTGGTTAGAATGTCGCCCTGTCACGGCGAAGGTCG
>CAYMDB010000149.1:0-7156 GCA_964388865.1 uncultured Flavobacteriaceae bacterium | reverse complement strand
GAAATACAAGAGAACTTAATGGATATTGGGAATTTCAGTTCTAAATGATAAGCAAAAAAGTAAACTTAACCTTTAAATTTACAATTTCCGTTTTGCAAATATAGAATATTTCTTTAAAAACTAACAACAATTTTCTAACTTTAAACTTTAATTAAATTTTATCATCTTTACATATGAAATTCAAATTCCCGATTCTTTGCTTTGTCCTTTCAGGCATGCTTGCTTGTGCCCAAGACAAAAACCCTGTAAACACTGAAAATAGCCACGAAGTTGTGGTGCCAGAACTCAATATTCCATGGGGATTTACATTCCTACCCGACGCTTCCATGTTAATTACTGAAAAATCTGGTGAGCTCATTCATTTTAAAAATGGAAAGAAAACAAATATCACTGGCCTACCCGAAGTCTATATGCGCGGACAAGGCGGTTTATTAGATATTATTCTACATCCTGATTATTCAGACAATGGCTGGATTTACATTTCCTATGCTTCTTCAACAGGCGAAGGCGAAGGCGGTAACACAACCATTGCAAGAGCCAAACTTAAAGGCACTAGTTTAGTGAATTTTGAAGTGCTTTATAAAGCGAGTCCAAATTCAACAAAAGGACAGCATTTTGGTTCCCGACTGGTTTTTGACAATGAGGGATACTTATATTTTACCATCGGTGATCGCGGCAATAGAGATGAAAATCCACAAGACATCACACGAGACTGTGGAAAAGTATATCGTCTTAAGGACGATGGTAGCATTCCTGAGTCTAATCCTTTTGTAAATGTTACGGATGCAAAACCAACCATCTTTTCTTACGGCCATAGAAATCCTCAGGGCATGATTCTTCATCCTAAAACTGGCGAAATTTGGACGCATGAACACGGTCCTCAAGGCGGTGACGAAATAAATATTATAAAATCTGGAAATAATTATGGCTGGCCAGTCATAAGCTATGGTATCAATTACAGTGGTACAAAATTCACAGATCTTACCAAAAAAGAAGGTATGGAACAACCAATTCACTATTGGGATCCGTCTATTGCACCTAGCGGAATGGCTTTTATAAATAGCGATAAGTATGGCGATTGGGACGGTCGTCTTTTAGTTGGATCTTTAAAGTTTCAATATCTTAATTTGTGCACCCTAAAAGATAATAAAGTCATTAAAGAAGAACGATTACTCGATGGACTAGGCAGAGTGAGATGTGTTGAACAAGGCCCTGATGGTTATATTTACGTGGGAATCGAAAATTTAGGAATCGTAAAACTTTTAAGACAATGATAAAACCAATGAGATTAATGCTTTTGACGCTACTACTTAGTGCCTGCGATTCCGATAAAAAAAAGACCGTCAATTATGCCTTAAATCAAGATCCTTACAACCTCGAAAAAAGCATAAAACGAGGCGAACAAGTTTATATGGATATGTGCATTACTTGTCATCTACCCACCGGAAAAGGAGTTCCAAATGCTTTTCCTCCTTTAGCCAATTCAGATTATTTAAGAGAAAATCAAACTAAAAGCATTAATGCGGTAAAAAACGGCATGTCTGGAAAAATCGTAGTCAATGGTGAAACTTACAATAACGTTATGTCACCGCTCGGACTCTCAGATCAAGAGGTTGCAGATGTGATGAACTACATCAATAATAGTTGGGGAAACAGCATTCAAAACCTAGTCACCCCAGAGAAAGTTTCTGAATTATAAGATTCATCTTTGGGCATATTAATTAACTTTGTAAGGCTAAACCAAATCAAATTTAAAAAATGCTTATCATAGGAATTGCAGGAGGAACAGGATGCGGAAAAACGACCGTTGTTAACACCATTTTAAAGGAGTTAAAAGAAGTTGAGGTGGGTATTATTTCGCAAGATTCTTATTACAAAGACACCTCTCACTTAAGCTATGAAGAGCGCGTAAAAATTAATTTTGATCATCCGCGTTCTATAGATTTTGAACTGCTAGAAACCCACCTCAAAGCGCTCAAAAAAGGGAACACGATAGATCAGCCGGTATACTCTTTTATAAAACATAACCGCACGGGAGATAGCATTTCAACCCAACCGAGAAAGGTGATGATTGTAGAAGGTATTTTGATACTTTCTCATCCTGAAATTAGAGATTTGTTTGATATCAAAATATTTGTGCATGCCGATTCTGACGAACGTTTAATTCGCAGATTAAAGCGCGATATCACCGAACGCGGAAGAAATTTAGACGAGGTTTTAAACCGCTACCAGACCACCTTAAAACCCATGCATCAACAATTCATTGAACCCATGAAAGAGTATGCAGACATCATCATTCCCAACAATAAATACAACACGGTTGCGGTAGATATCGTTAAAACCATTATAAACGAACGCTTATAATGGCCATATTTAATTCAAAATATCTAAAACCTTTCAAAAATATCTACATCCTAGTGCTGCTGGTATTTGTGGTTTGGATGCTATTTTTTGACGCCCATTCCTTATTGTTTCATCACGAATTAAATTCAGATATTAAAGAATTAGAATACCAAAAAGAACACTACAGAAGTGAAATGGCTAAAGACAACAAAGCCTTAAAAGAACTGAGCACCGATGAAGGTTTAGAGCGAACCGCACGAGAAACCTACTACATGAAAAAGACCAATGAAGACATTTATATTATTGAATACGAAGATAGTATAGCTAAACAAAACAACGATGAGTGAACCACTATTTAAGGAATTTGAAGCTGTATCTTCAAAAGCTTGGAAACAAAAAATACAAGTCGATTTAAAAGGTGCAGACTACAACAACACATTAATTTGGAAAACCAACGAAGGTATAGACGTCAAACCCTTTTATCATTCAGACGAATTTGAAACCCTTCCAACAATTTCAAACAGCAAGGCTACCGACTGGCATATCAGTCAGGCCATAACGGTAATTGACACCAAAGAAGCCAATCTCAAAGCCATAGACGCTATTAATCGTGGAGCTGAACAGATCATATTCCACCTTAATTCTGTAGAGCCATCCTTTACTGAATTGTTTCAAGGCATCAATTTAGAAAAAACGTCTATCGCTTTAAAACCTGAACTACTGTCAGAAACTTTTATCAATAATTTCGTCAGTTTCAACACTTCGGGAACCGAAAAGTCTCAAATTAAAATTCATACAGACATCATAGCCAACCTTGCTAAAACCGGAAACTGGTATACCAACCTAAAAGAAGATCACAGCAAATTTATAACTTTAGCTAAACAAAGCAATCAACTTTATATCGACACAAGCTTGTACCAAAATGCAGGTGCTACCATGGTACAACAATTGGCCTACAGCTTGGCACATGCCAATGAATACCTCAATCAACTCGATACTAAAATTTCTGAAGAGGACAAGCAATCACTTCAAGTCACTTTTGAAGTGTCAGTGGGCTCAAATTACTTTTTTGAAATTGCCAAATTAAGAGCTTTACGACAATTATGGACCGCCTTAGCTTCAGAATACAGTATAAATTCAGAGTGTAAAATTATGGCTACTCCGAGTAAACGTAATAAAACCATTTTCGATTACAACATCAACATGCTTCGAACCACTACAGAATGTATGAGTGCCATTTTAGGCGGAGCGAACAACATTTGTAATTTACCGTACGACGCCTTGTACCAAAAATCGAACGAATTTGGGGAGCGAATTTCTAGAAATCAGCTCTTAGTTTTAAAACACGAAAGCTATTTTGATAAAGTAAATAATCCGGCTGACGGGTCCTATTATATTGAAAGTTTAACCAGCCAACTATCCGAAAAAGCCCTTCAACTTTTTAAAGATATCGAAGCCAATGGAGGCTTTTTACACCAACTAAAAGAAGGTACCATTCAACGGAAAATTAAGGAAAGTGCTGCCAAAGAACAAGCTGATTTCGATGCCGAAAAATTAGTCCTCTTAGGAACCAATAAGCATCCAAATCCGGACGATAAAATGAAAAACGCCCTTGAAATCAGTCCGTTTTTAAAAATCGAAAAGCGAAAAACCTTGATTGAACCTATCATTGAACGAAGATTATCTGAAAAATTGGAAATCAATAGATTAAACAATGAATAAAACATGGTATAGAGAAAAGCTATAATCAGATTTTATCGTTAAAACAACACTTAAAATGTCAAGAAAAAACCTTCAACATATTAGCCTAAAGTCAGAAGTCAGAACACCAAAATCTGGCGTCTCAAATCAAAATTCTGAAGTCTTTCTAACGGCTGAAAATATCGATCTCAAATCAACTTACACCAAGGCGGATATTAAAGACTTAGAACACCTCAACTTTGTTGCTGGCATTGCACCGAATTTGCGTGGACCCTACTCCACCATGTACGTACGTAGACCTTGGACGATAAGACAATATGCAGGCTTTTCAACCGCAGAAGAAAGCAATGCTTTTTACAGACGCAATTTAGCGGCCGGACAAAAAGGGTTGTCGGTGGCATTCGATTTAGCGACCCATAGAGGTTACGATTCTGATCACGAGCGCGTGGCTGGCGATGTTGGTAAAGCCGGAGTCGCTATTGATTCGGTTGAAGATATGAAGGTCTTATTCGACCAAATTCCACTCGACAAAATGTCGGTGTCAATGACCATGAATGGAGCAGTCTTACCCATCATGGCCTTTTATATTGTGGCTGCCGAAGAGCAAGGAGTTTCACCAAAACAACTTGAGGGTACCATACAAAATGACATTCTAAAAGAGTTTATGGTGCGCAATACCTATATCTACCCACCGACTCCATCCATGAAAATTATCTCTGATATTTTTGAATACACGAGTAAGCATATGCCTAAATTTAACAGTATTAGTATTTCAGGATACCATATGCAAGAAGCCGGTGCCACCTGCGATATTGAACTCGCTTATACATTGGCAGATGGCTTAGAGTACATCAAAACCGGACTCAAAGCAGGTATGGATATCGACACCTTTGCTCCACGACTATCCTTCTTTTGGGCCATTGGCATGAATCATTTTATGGAAATCGCAAAAATGCGAGCCGCACGAATGCTTTGGGCTAAATTGGTAAAACCTTTTAATCCAAAAAATGAAAAATCTTTAGCCTTAAGAACCCATAGTCAAACTTCGGGCTGGAGTTTAACCGAACAAGATCCCTTCAACAATGTGGCACGAACCTGCATTGAAGCCTCAGCTGCAGCTTTTGGAGGAACCCAGAGTTTGCATACCAATGCCTTAGACGAAGCCATTGCCTTACCAACCGATTTTTCAGCACGTATTGCACGAAATACCCAAATTTATCTTCAAGAAGAAACGCAGATTACAAAAACAGTAGATCCTTGGGCAGGCAGTTATTATGTTGAAAAACTCACCCACGATATCGCTGAAAAAGCATGGGAACTCATCAAAGAAGTTGAAGACTTAGGCGGCATGACAAAAGCCATTGAAGCCGGAATTCCAAAGTTACGTATTGAAGAAGCCGCAGCTAGAAAACAAGCGCGTATCGATTCTGGAAGAGATGTCATCGTTGGTGTCAACAAATACCGATTAGACCAAGAAGATCCTATTCAAACCCTTGAGGTAGACAACCAGACGGTCAGAAATCAACAAATAAAACGCTTAGACAAGATTAAGGCAAGTCGCAATACGGAAGCCGTCAACAGGGCCTTGGCCAAACTTACGGCAGCAGCTAAAAAATGGTCCAATTCTAAAGATGCGCTTTTGCAGGAAGCCGATAATTTACTAGCTTTAGCCATAGATACCGCGAGAAAACGCGCCACATTAGGCGAAATAAGTGATGCTCTAGAAGTGGAATTCGGGAGACATAAGGCACAAATAAAATCATTTTCAGGAGTGTATAGTAAAGAAATAAAAGACGACAAGAGTTTTCAAAAAGCCAGAGAGCTCGCTGATACATTTGCAGAGCAAGACGGCAGACGTCCACGTATTATGATCGCTAAAATGGGTCAAGATGGTCATGATCGCGGTGCTAAAGTTGTAGCGACTGGCTATGCTGATGTCGGATTTGACGTCGATATTGGTCCACTGTTTCAAACCCCAAAAGAAGCCGCAAAACAAGCCGTTGAAAACGATGTACACATTCTCGGTGTTTCGTCATTGGCAGCAGGACATAAAACCTTAGTGCCACAGGTCATTGAAGAACTCAAAGCTTATGGCAGAGATGACATTATGGTTATTGTGGGTGGTGTGATCCCAAAACAAGATTATCAATATTTATTTGATGCTGGTGCCGTTGCGGTTTTTGGTCCAGGGACTAAAATTAGTGATGCTGCGATTCAGATTTTGGAAATTTTGATTGATTAGAGAGGTTTTAGTCATGTTATGTATATGCAGAAGTAAAATTGTAAAACCAACTTTTCTAAGTGTGGTTGCATAATGGCTTTTACTAACGCAAGCTCTATTGGTTTGAGCCCTGTAAAACACAAAATGTCTTTAGGACCGCTATGGTTGGTTTTATTAAATTTTACGCCGCCAAGATCAATTTTCCTTATAATGTTATACGCAGATAACGTTGTTTTTTTTATACAAATGCGCAATACAAAAAGACTACAATGTTTTTGTTATCAGTGTTTCATATGCATTTGTAAACATTTAAGTAATATGATTAACTTCGTGTACGAATAAGTTGTAAGCAATTTGAAAAACTGAATGAGTCCTGAAGTTCCAAGAATAATTCTAATAATCGCAATCCCAACATTTTTCATATTACGTTGGATTTTAAAACGATTTATTCAAAATAAAAAAACTCGGAATTTAGCTTCGATTGCGGGAACTATAATTATCGCACCGATTTTATATTTGATATTAATTTTCGCTTTTTTTAGCTATTTATTTTACGAACCACAATATGACTTTGACAAAGAAAAATGGTTTTCGGACAAACATTCTCGTTATGACATGAGTGATGACATTCTAGAAAGCGGAATACGCAAAGGAAAAAGTCAATCTGAAATACTTGAAATCATTGGAAAACCTGAATCAAACGATTCGACTGATTTATGGCAATATGATTTGGGAATGTCTGGTGCTGGATTTGGTTGGCAGTTTAATTACTTAGAATTGAAATTTGAAAACGGAAAAGTAACTCATGTAAAAAAAATTGAAATAGTTGATTAAAAAACTGGTTACAACAGCGCATAACAAAAATGGCGAGATTTGTGCTGAAACGAGAGT
>CAYMDB010000148.1:0-7159 GCA_964388865.1 uncultured Flavobacteriaceae bacterium | reverse complement strand
AAGGCGATTGGAAAAACTCCGCGATTAAGCAAGTAGCTTCAGGGCGTTTTGGTGTTACTTCAAATTACTTGACCAGCGCCAATGAAATTCAAATAAAAATTGCACAAGGAGCAAAACCTGGTGAGGGTGGTCAGTTGCCTGGTCCAAAAGTAAATCGGGAAATCGCTAAAACCAGAAGTTCCACTCCTTATGTAGGTCTAATTTCGCCACCTCCGCATCACGATATTTATTCTATTGAAGATTTATCGCAACTCATTTACGATGTAAAATCAGCCAACAGAGAAGCACGAATAAACGTGAAACTAGTTTCAGAAATCGGCGTGGGAACTGTTGCAGCTGGTGTTGCTAAAGCAAAAGCAGATGTGGTTTTAATATCAGGTTTTGATGGCGGTACAGGTGCTTCACCTTTAACATCTTTGAGACATGCAGGTTTACCTTGGGAACTCGGTATTGCCGAAGCCCAGCAAACTTTGGTAATGAATGATCTTAGAAATCGTATTGTTTTAGAGTGCGACGGTCAGTTAAAAACAGGTAGAGATGTGGCCATAGCCTGTCTCCTTGGGGCAGAAGAATTCGGTTTTGCAACCGCACCTTTAGTGGCTTCAGGTTGTATAATGATGCGTGTGTGTCACCTTAATACTTGCCCGGTTGGGATTGCAACTCAGAATCCAGAATTGCGTAAAAAGTTTAAAGGAAAACCAGAACACGTGGTCAATTATATGTATTTCGTGGCGCAAGAACTACGAGAGATTATGGCGTCACTTGGTTTTAAAACGGTAAATGAAATGGTGGGTCAGGTGCATAAACTCAACCGCAATAAAGCCATTGAACATTACAAAGCTTCAGGCATCGATCTTACACCGATCTTACACAAAATTGATGTTCCAGATGGAACTAAGTTGTATAACACCGAAAAGCAAGATCATAATTTAGAAACACATTTAGATTTTAAAATTATAAAACAAGCGCATCAGGCTTTATTCCGAAGACAAAAAACACATTTAGAATTACCAATAACCAATGTAGATCGGGCTGTAGGGGCTATCTTGAGTAACGAAATTTCAAAAATTTACGGTGCAGACGGCTTGCCAGAAGATACCATAGAAATAGATTTCAATGGTTCTGCCGGACAAAGTTTCGGTGCCTTTGCTACTAAAGGATTAAAATTCACGGTGCATGGTAATACCAACGATTATTTGGGTAAAGGACTTTCCGGGGGTAAGCTGATTATTAGAGTTCCTGAGGCCTCAACCATTATTCCCGAGGATAATATTATTACAGGAAACGTTACCTTATATGGTGCAACCTCTGGCGAAGTTTATATTAATGGTAAGGCAGGCGAGCGTTTTTGTGTTAGAAATTCTGGTGCGAAAGCCGTTGTTGAAGGTATTGGAGATCATGGTTGTGAGTATATGACGGGTGGTATCGCTGTGATTCTTGGAGAAGTTGGAAGAAACTTTGGGGCTGGAATGAGCGGTGGTATTGCCTACGTTTTAGATGAACTCAAAACGTTTAACCGCAATTGTAATAGTGAAGATTTAAACATCGATCCACTGACGCTTCAAGAAGATAAACAGCAATTGAAACAGCTTATTGAAAATCATTATCTAGCAACCGCGAGTCCACTAGCAAAGCGCATTTTAGAGAATTGGGAGGTTTATGTTTCAAAATTTAAAAAGATACTTCCAGAAGAGTACAGACAAGCCTTAATACGACTAGAAAACGAAAAATTAAAAATAGCATAACGCATGGGAAAGATAACAGGATTTTTAGAATATGAGCGTCAGGATGAAACCTACAAAGCGCCTGAAAAACGCGTGCAAAACTACAAAGAATTTACTATTCCACTTGAAGATTCAAAACTTCAAGATCAAGGGGCACGTTGTATGGACTGTGGAATTCCCTTTTGCCAAAGTGGTTGCCCGCTAGGTAATTTTATTCCAGATTTTAATGATAATGTTTATAAAGGAAAATGGGAAGAAGCTGCTAAAATTTTACACAGAACGAATAATTTCCCAGAATTTACAGGAAGACTTTGTCCGGCGCCCTGCGAAGAAGCTTGTGTTTTAGGAATTAATGAAGATCCGGTAACTATAGAAAATATCGAAAAAAATATTGTAGAACACGCCTTTGCTGAAGGTTGGATAAGTGCAAAACCACCAAAACATAGAACTGAAAAAACAGTGGCTGTGATTGGTTCTGGTCCTGCCGGTTTAGCAGCTGCTCAACAACTCAATAGAGCAGGCCATTATGTAGTAGTTTTTGAACGCGATGAAAAAGTCGGGGGCTTGTTGCGCTATGGAATTCCAGATTTTAAAATGGAAAAACATATTATTGACAGACGCATTAAGGTTTTAGAAGATGAAGGCATCGTGTTTAAAACCAACGCTCATGTGGGTGTCAATGTAGATGCCAATAAACTCAAAGAAGAGTTTGATGCCATTGTGCTGTGTGGCGGTGCTACTGTAAGACGAAGTATTCCTATTCCAGGTTCAGACTTAAAAGGCGTCACTCAAGCCATGGATTTTTTAAAATTGAACAATCAGTATGTAGATGGTTTGGTTGATTTTAAAGATATAATTTCTGCTGAAGGCAAAAATGTTATCGTCATCGGTGGTGGTGATACCGGAAGCGATTGTATAGGAACGTCTAATCGTCACGGAGCAAAATCGGTGACTAATTTTGAAATTTTAAATAAACCTACTGAAGGTCGTCCTGCACACCAACCATGGCCGTATTGGCCAATGAAGTTGAAAACTACATCATCTCATAAAGAAGGTGTGGAACGTTTTTTTAGTATTTCAACCAAAGAATTTATCGGTGATAAAAATGGCAACTTAAAAGGATTAAAAACGGCGGAAGTGGAATGGATTTTCAAACCTGGCGAGCGACCGCAATTAAAAGAAATTGAAGGTACAGAAAAACAGTGGAATTGCGAACTCGCTTTATTAGCACTTGGATTTACTGGAGCAGAAATGACTTTAGCCGATCAATTTGGTTTAAATATGGATTTTAGAACTAATATTGATGCGTCAATTAAAGATTACGCAACAAATGTTCCGGGGATTTTTGCGGCAGGCGATGTGCGACGCGGACAATCTCTAATTGTCTGGGCCATTTCAGAAGGACGCCAAGCAGCGCACCATATTGATGCCTATTTAATGGGAGAATCGTATTTGCCTTTAAAAGATGATAATGATTTGCCGAGAGCATAAAAACACTATTAGTAAGAGTTTTAGGGTTAAAATAATACCGCTAATAGTTTTAAAAAAGCATCTAGTTTAGGTGCTTTTTTTACTCCGGAAACTTACTCCGGATGGCCTCCAAACACAAATTATGAATACTCCCAATATGCGTGTGTTCCTTCCCTAAATCGGGTTTGTAAGTTCCGTTTTGCACCTGACTTCCAATCTTTTGATAAGCCTCTCTGAATGCCATGCCGTCAATCACCAAATTATTGATGCTATCTACTGTAAATAAGTATTGGTACTTCTCGTCATTCAAATTAATATCCTTGACTATGATTTGCTGTATGGCATAGTTAAAAATATCGAGAATGTCTTTTACATCTTCAAAAGCATTGATAATATTTTCTTTTAATAATTGAAAATCTCTGTGATAACCACTAGGTAAATTGTTGGTGATGAGGAGCATTTCGGTATGTAAGGCCTGAATTTTATTACACTTGCCTCTAATTAATTCAAACACATCTGGATTCTTTTTGTGGGGCATGATGCTACTTCCGGTGGTTAATTCATCTGGAAAAGTGATAAACCCAAAATTCTGACTCATATACAGGCAAATATCCATAGCGAAGCGCGATAAGGTATTACACAAACCACCAAAAGCACTTGCGATAGCGCGTTCACTTTTACCTCGGCCTAATTGTGCTGCAACCACATTGTATTTTAAGGTTGAAAATCCGAGTTCTTTCGTAGTAAGCGCTCTATCAATTGGAAACGAACTGCCGTAGCCTGCAGCGGAGCCTAGAGGATTTTGATCTACAATTTTTGAAACGGCATTGAGCATATACACATCATCAATTAACAATTCAGCATAAGCCGAAAACCACAAGCCAAAAGAAGATGGCATGGCCACTTGAAGATGCGTATAACCAGGTAATAATTGGCTTTTGTGTGTTTCAGCTAAAGTTAAAAGCGTATCAAAAAAGGTTTTTGTTTTGGAAGTGATGATCGCTAAGTTTTCCTTATAATATAACTGAAGCGCTACCAAAACTTGATCGTTACGAGAGCGCGCTGTATGAATTTTTTTTCCAACTTCACCCAGTGTTTTGGTGAGTTCGTATTCTATTTTAGAATGCACATCTTCAAAGGTGTTTTCAATAACAAAATTGCCATCAGCAATAGATTTTGATAAGGTTTGTAATCCTGTTTTCAGTTGTTCTAATTCCTCTAACGTTATAATTCCGATGGATTCTAACATTATAGCATGCGCTAGAGACGCTTGTGCATCGTATTTTGCAATATGCATGTCAATTTCTCTGTCGTTGCCAACGGTAAATTGCTCTATTTTTTTGTCGATTGAAAATCCTTTATCCCAAAGTTTCATATGAATTCCGGCGAAGGTAGTTGCGATAGCTATTGGTCTCTACCTTCTTTTTTAGTTAACAACTCTTTTATAGACCTGTCAGATTTTTAAAACTTGACAGGTCTCGTGAACTTTATTTATTATAGTATTCTATCTAATAGCTTAACATAAATTTCAATTCCCTCCTCAATTTCAGCCAAATAAATAAACTCATCTGCGGTGTGCGAACGCGTGCTATCACCTGGACCTAATTTAAGTGAAGGACAACTCAATACCGCTTGATCTGACATTGTTGGTGACCCGTAGGTGGATCGTCCTAATGCTATTCCGGCTTTAACTAGGTCGTGCGTTACAGGAATAGAAGACGAATTCAATCGTAAACTTCGAGCTTTAATACTTGAGCATGGCGAGTTTTTAGTTAAAATAGTTTCTATATCCTGATTGCTATACTTATCATTAACGCGCACATCAATCACCAAATCAACCTCTGCAGGTACGGCATTATGCTGTGTTCCGGCATTGATTTGAGTCACCGTCATTTTTACATCACCTAAAACTGGAGATGTTCTTTCAAATTTATAATCTTTAAACCATTTTAAAACGTCGATGGTATTGTAAATTGAATTGTCAGTGTTTGGATGCGCGGCATGACTTGCGGTGCCTTTCACTTTGGCATCAAACACAATTAAGCCTTTTTCCGCAATCGCCAAGTTCATCAAAGTAGGCTCACCCACAATAGCCACATCGATTTTTGGAATAATCTTTAGCATGCTGTTTAGGCCATTTGGTCCGCTGCTTTCCTCCTCGGCAGATGCCACCATAACTAAATTATAGTTGAGGTCTTTCTTGTTGTAAAAATAAGTGAAAGCTGCTAATAAAGAGACCAAACATCCACCTGCATCATTACTGCCTAAACCGTATAATTTACCATCGTCAACAATAGATTTAAACGGATTTTTAGTATAACCCTTATTGGGTTTTACGGTATCGTGATGTGAGTTAAGTAATAAGGTGGGTTTGTTCTCATCAAAATAAGTATTGGTTGCCCAAATATTGTTTTTAGTTCTTTTAAAAGGAATTTTGTGCGATGAAAACCAGTCTTCAATAAGCAATGCTGTTTGATCTTCCTCTGAAGAAAAAGACGGAGTTTCTATCAGTTCTTTTAGCAAAGCGATGGCTTTGGAAGTTAATTGTTCTTTCATCGTAAAATGGTTGTATGTTTGGAATTTGCATTAAAAAGCATCTCAGCTTTTCCGATGCAGACTTTAGAGATGTAGTTGGCAATAGCGTCAAAAGAATTGTCTAATTTTGGCAGCATACCATCAGCGATTACACCATCTGCTCTCAGTTTCTGGTAGGTTTCGAAGTCCAAGAGTTCAATAACAGAATCCTCATCATTAATATCTTTTAAAACCCCATTTTTCTCGAAGCAATAGTATAATTCGGTGTTGTAATGCAAGGCGAACGCAGTGGCTAATCTTGAGGCGATGGTATCTGCGTTGGTATTTAATAATTGTCCGTTTTCATCATGTGTAATCGCGCAAAACACAGGCGTAAAGTCGCTTTGTAAGAGTACGTATAACGCCTCAAAATTGACTTGTTTTACATCACCAACAAATCCGTAATCAATCGTTTTAACAGGTCGCTTTACAGAAACAATTGTGTTGCCATCAGCGCCTGTAAATCCTACGGCGTTGCAATAATGCGCTTGCAATTGAGCTACGATGTTTTTATTTATTTTTCCGGCGTAAACCATGGTAATAAGATCTAAAGTGTCCTTGTCCGTAATACGTCTGCCATCAATCATAGTCACAGGAATTTGCATTTGATTAGCGAGTTTAGTGGCTATTTTTCCGCCACCATGAACTAAAATTTTATGGCCCTCTATGGTTGCAAAATCCTTGATAAATGCCATTAAAGCTTCGTCATTATCAATAATGTTTCCTCCTATTTTTATGATTTTTAGTGTTTCCATAATATGCCTGCGTAAGCAGGTATCTTTTGTTAAACGTATTATTTGAGACCTGTAAGTCCCGAAGCTTCGAGATAAAACCTTATAGGTCTTAATAACCTTCCCAAAGGGAAGGGATTTTATTTGATTAGACTTCGTTTTTTAGACCTGTCAGGTTTTCAAAACTTTACAGGTCTTATAAATCTTCCAATATATTCTTCAAAACAATCTGTGCTGCAATAGTTCTGTTATAAGCCTGTTGCATCACCACGGATTGATCACCATCTAAAACCGCATCTTCAACAACCACATTGCGTCGTACAGGCAAGCAATGCATAAATTTTGCTTTGCCCAATTTGGCTGCAGTCATCATCCAATTTGGATCTTGGTTAAGTACTTTTCCGTAGTCTTTATAATTGCTCCAATTTTTAACATAAATAAAATCGACCTCCTTTATAGCCTCGTCTTGGTTATAGTTTATGGGTGTGTTTTTAGTGATTTCAGCATTCAACTCATAGCCTTCAGGATGTGTGATGCTAAAATCCACATCCAATTGCTGCATCATTTCAACAAAGGAATTCGGTACAGCCTGAGGCAAGGCTTTTGGGTGTGGAGCCCAAGACAGAACGACTTTTGGCTTTCGTTTTTCAGAAAGTTCTG
>CAYMDB010000147.1:0-7167 GCA_964388865.1 uncultured Flavobacteriaceae bacterium | reverse complement strand
TTTTGACAAAGGCGAAGCTTTAGAGCAAACCATCATTAATACACGAGAAGAATTTTATAAAAACCTCGATTTCCCTGAGTTCGACTTTGCCGACGTTAAGGGCCAGGAAAGCATTAAACGTTGTATGGAAATTGCAGCAGCGGGCGGTCATAACATAATTCTTATCGGTCCACCAGGATCGGGTAAAACTATGTTAGCCAAACGTTTGCCGAGTATTTTACCACCTATGACCTTACATGAGGCTTTAGAAACTACCAAAATACATTCGGTAGTTGGTCGCGTTAAAGAACACGCAGGCTTAATGGCACAGCGACCTTTTAGAAGTCCCCATCACACCATATCGAACGTCGCCCTAGTCGGCGGTGGCAGTTACCCACAACCTGGTGAGATTTCCCTATCACACAACGGAGTACTATTTTTAGACGAATTACCAGAATTTAAACGCGAAGTTCTCGAGGTGATGCGCCAACCTCTCGAAGACAGAGAAGTCACCATTTCTAGAGCAAAATTCACCGTGACTTATCCCTCATCCTTTATGCTAGTAGCGAGTATGAATCCGAGTCCGAGCGGTTATTTTAACGATCCTGATGCGCCAATTACCTCGTCACCAGCCGAAATGCAACGTTATATGGGGAAAATTTCTGGACCCTTGTTAGATCGAATTGATATTCATATTGAAGTCACTCCGGTACCATTCGAAAAACTCGCAGACGACAGAAAAGGAGAATCTTCAGTAGACATAAGAAAACGTGTTACCAAAGCCAGAGAACAGCAAACCAAGCGTTTTGAGGCTTTAGAGACTATTCACTACAACGCGCAAATGAACACCAAGCAAATCCGTGAATTTTGTAAACTTGACGAAGCTTCACTTCAGCTGTTGAAGTCAGCTATGGAACGCTTAAACTTATCGGCCAGAGCTTACGACAGAATTTTGAAGGTATCAAGAACTATTGCCGATTTAGAGGGTTCTGAAGATGTTTTAGGAGCACATATTAGTGAAGCCATTCAATACAGAAGTTTGGATAGGGAAGGCTGGCTAGGCTAAATTCCTGCGAAGGCAGGAATCTCACAGTCATTTGTAATGTTATAATAATACATTTTAATTCACGTAAATATGAATAATAAAATAGTCCTCATTTTGTTTCTAGTACTTTTTAACTGCAACAATACAAACAAGGATATGTCAGAAACCAAATTAACCATTAAAAAGGTTGAAGCTCCAGTTTTAAATATAAAACAAGCCAATCGTCTTGCCGACTTGCCACTGAATTGCATGGCTACCGAATATCCAAATAAACTCAATCAAACCATAGGGAGTGCTTCAGATTTAAAAACACCAAAGGAGCTTCACCCTGCATTTTATGGGTGCTTCGATTGGCATTCAGCCGTTCATGGACATGGGAGCTTGGTGAGTTTATTAAAACAGTTTCCCAATTTGGAAAAGAAAGCTGAAATTGAACAAAAACTACTTCAAAATATGTCGAAAGAAAACATTACACAAGAATTACAGTACTTTGAAGGCGATCATAATTCATCTTTCGAGCGCACTTATGGCTGGGCTTGGTTATTAAAATTGGCTGAAGAATTGCATACATGGGACAGTCCAGTAGCCAGAGAATTAGAGGCAAATCTTCAACCTTTAACGACTTTAATAGTCAGTAAATACATAGAATTCTTACCAAAATTAAATTATCCAATAAGAGTAGGGGAACACCCGAATACGGCGTTTGGACTGAGTTTTGCTTTAGATTATGCTACAACTGTGGAACATATCGCATTAAAAACCGTAATTGAAGCCAGAGCTAGAGACTTTTTTAGCGATGACCAAAACTGTCCGATGGAATGGGAGCCAAGTGGTTTCGATTTTTTATCACCCTGTCTAGAGGAGGCGGCTTTGATGAAGCGTGTATTGTCTTTGGAAGATTTTAAAGTTTGGTTGAATGACTTTTTACCAGAATTGCAAGATGAAAATTTTCAATTAGCAGTGGGCGAAGTTTCCGATAGAACCGACGGAAAATTAGTGCATCTTGATGGTGTAAACTTTTCCAGAGCTTGGAGTCTTAACAATATCGCTGAGGATTTGCCGGGATATAAGCATCTTAAAAATATTGCGAATCAACATATTAATTATTCTTTGCCGAGTATTGTGGGCGATAGTTATGAGGGTGGTCATTGGTTAGGGAGTTTTGCGATTTACGCGCTCAATTCAATAGCTAAATGATAAAAAATTGGCTGAAAAATAGCGGTCCAGGACCATTAATTGCAGCGGCTTTCATTGGTCCGGGTACGGTTACAGTTTGCACCATTGCTGGTGTTAATTTTGGTTATGCCTTATTGTGGGCAATGGCGTTATCTGTTTTTGCGACAGCGATATTACAAGAAATGGTGGCACGATTAGGTGTGGTGTCTCAAAAGGGGCTTTCCGAAGTAATTCGGCAGGAAATTAAAAATCCAATGGTAAAAGGTTTTGTTCTATTCCTTGTCATTAGTGCTATTGTTATAGGAAACGCAGCCTATGAAGCTGGAAATATCAGTGGAGGAGCTTTGGGTATGCAGACTCTTATTGGAGATCCAGTTTTTGAAATAGCTGAAATAAAACTCAATCTCACAACGATTAGTATTGGTTTTGTCGCTTTTGTGTTGCTGTATATCGGAAACTATAAAGTTTTAGAACGTGCTCTAGTCTTCTTAGTCATTTTGATGAGTTTGGCATTTTTAATTACCGCCATTCTCACAAAACCTGATGTCATTGCTATCTTTAAAGGTGTCTTTGTTCCCAGTTTTCCTGAAAAAAGTATTTTGACTATTGTTGGATTAATAGGGACCACCGTGGTGCCTTATAATTTGTTTCTTCATGCGGCATTGGCTAAAACCAAGTGGACTGATCAAAGTGATTTGTCATATGCCAGAAAGGATACCTTTATAGCTGTTGTTTTAGGCGGATTGGTCTCGATGTGCATCGTTATATCAGCTTCTGCAATTTCAGAAGGAGATATTTCCACCGCTGCTGACTTAGCGAAAGGGCTAGAGCCTTTATTCGGAAGTTTTGCAAAGTACGTTTTGGCTCTGGGTTTATTCGCCGCGGGAATAACGAGCGCCATCACAGCGCCATTAGCCGCAGCCTACGTTACAAGTGGTTGTTTGGGTTGGAAGACCAATTTGAAGTCGAAAAAATTTAAAGCTGTTTGGATAACGATTTTAGTTTTAGGTGTTGTGTTTTCATCCATAGGTTTTAAAGCTATTGAAATTATCAAATTTGCCCAAGTTGCAAATGGCTTATTGCTACCTATTATAGCCGGATTTTTACTATGGGTAATGAATAAAACCTCTATTTTAGGAATCTATAAAAATTCAAAACTTCAAAATTGCATTGCAATAATTATCTTGATCATAACCATCTTTTTGGGCGTAAAGGGCATACTCAGCGTTTTTAAACTGATTTGATTAGAAATCCTTCTCGACTTGTGAATTTTTTTTTAAATTTCGAGTGAGCATCACTTATGCTGAACCAAACCGTCGTGAATGACAAGTTGTATCACCACAGAAAATGAGCAACAAGGTTCATAATGGTCATTGCGAACAGAGCATTGATGCGAAACATTTCTTTCATAACGTACTCAAAAGCCATGTTTAGGATAGGCGTATTGCCTTTATAATCTCAAAAGTTTGTAAAAAAAAAATAGTTTTTCAATAGTTACAGCAATGATTTCAGGTTGAAAAATTAAAGACGCTTTAATAATTTCAGAAGCGACTTCGTCATTAATTAAAGCTCTTTATGTGGTTTTAAGACCTTGTAATAATTTGTTTATACCACCGATTTTACAATTGCCTTTAGTGCGATTAGACCAATCCTTAGCTTCCTCTAAGTTTACGCACTTCGTCTTCAATTTTGCCATAAGACAATTTTTCTCTAATATCATTGGCCTTTTTACGGTATAATTTCGCCTTTTCTGCCTCATTAATACGGTCGTAAACATTAGCCATTTGAACATAAGACGGTATGTGCATGTTATTAATATTTAAACAGGCTCTAAATTGCTCTAAAGCATCATCATAAAATCCATTTTCTAAGAGTTGCACACCGGCCTTATAATAGCCATTTAGGTCTTTAATACTTGAATCTAAATTTAAACTTAAGGCATCTTCAGACTTTAAAGTCATGAAAGAACAAGGTACCTCTCTGATCACTTTTTCAGTAACACTTCCTAATATTAAGCGGCTCAATCCAGTTCTGCCTGCGGTTCCCATGACTAAAAGATCAATAGACTTGTTTGATATGGTTTTTAAAATTTCATCAGCTGGATCACCTAATATTGATTCGGGAGCCCAATTTAAACCCGTAAGGCTGAATCTTTTTAAGAATTTTTCAAATTTAGTTTTGTGCTTTTCAAATCGGGCTTTATTCTCAATCGCATTTATCTCATTTGTAACAAACCAAGACGTTGAAGTAGCTTCGCAAACCGAAAGAATAGTGAGCTGTGCCTTAAACTTTTTAGCCATAATGATCGCATTGGTTAAGGCGCGCCCTGAGGCTTCTGAAAAATCTACTGGGCACAAGATTTGACTTATATTTAAGGGGACATTTTCTTTTATTACAAAAACAGGTTTTTCACTTTTTTGAATGATGCGTTCGGTGGTTGTTCCTAATTTAAAATTTTGTTTTTCAGGACTATTTCCAGCGCCCAAAACAAGTAAATTTGAATTAATTTCAATGGCCGACCGAGTAATAGCGTCTATAACAGAACCGTGTTTTAATAAGACATCGCCAGCTGATAAACCGTGATTCTCTATCGTTTCTTTCGTTGTATTTAATTGTTGAATTGCGGCATGTTCGAGTAAATTTTTGGCTTTTTCGTTTATAATTTCGTCAGGAAGCACATAAATAGGGGTAATTTTAGCACCGAATACCTTCGCTAAAATAATTGCTGACTCCAGGGTGTTTGAGGACGTTTCACTAAAATCTTCTCCTAATAAAATATGATCTAATAGTTTCATCTGTTAGGTTTAAATGGTCATTAATATAAAACTTTGAAGCAAGTCCAGCAAAATTACTGCTGAATCTTGTGCTTTTGTGTTTTGTAATTTAACACCATGAATATACTAAAATTAAATAAAGATTTACCTGATAAATATTAGGTTTTAATTGATAACTATTGCTTAGTATTAAAAAGAAATTTGTCATTTCAAACAACTTCAAAATTACATAGAATAAGTGTTGTAATTATGAAGACGTGTCGTAAATAGCTTTCAATATTATTTTTTTTATTGTAAATTTAAAACTCTAAAACCTTATCAATCATGATTAAAATTTTAGTTCCCGTTGATTTTTCAGAAACATCAGAAAAGGCCTTGTCATATGCTTGTCAAATGTTTGGGTCTTCGCCAATTGAAGTTACTTTACTGCATATTTTTGGAACGCATTCTACAGCATTAATGATGAAATCTATTGATAGTGTGCTTATTAAAGATGCAAAAGAACAATTAGCTACGCTATTAGATAAAATTAAAAAAACGGCACCTCATGTTGCTTTTAAAACTAAAATTGTTAAAAGCTACGCTGTACAAACTATTGTGAATTACGGAGATTCAGAAAGTTTTGATTTCATTGTGATGGGTACAAAAGGAGCTGGTGGCCTTAAGGAAGTTTTTATAGGAAGTATTGCAGGTGGGGTGATTACAAAAACCCAAGCGCCCGTTATTGTGGTGCCTTCTGATGCTAAATTGAGCCGCCCTAAACATATTGTTTTTGCTCTGAATGATGCTAAATTATTCGAAAAAACAAACCTTAACGCGTTGCGCTTAATTACAATGTCTAATGAAAGTTCTGTGACAGCTTTGAATGTTGCTGAGCGTAAAGAGGATGAGTTTGTGTCTGATGAAATTGAACAAAGTGATTTAAAATTTGAAGTTAAAAATATTCAAGGGTCAGGCGATATTAACGCGGATATTCATTCGTATTTGGATGAAAATAAAGCCGATTTATTATGCCTTATTCGCAGTAAGAAAGATTTTATAACCCGAATATTTAACAATAGTGTTACTCTAAAACAAACTTTTAGCAGCTCGATACCTTTATTAATCCTTCATGAAAATGAAGCCTGAGGTTAAACATAAATTTGTATTGGTGATTGTTGGCCTTCTTAATTTTTTGGGATAATCATTTTGTTAACTTTAAAATTCGTTGAACACTTAAGAAGTCTAATAGATTTATTTTTATAAGAACTTTAATCGCATTTCAATATGAGCTTCGACGTATTACAGGGGTTCATAAGTGCTATTTTTTTTGCTGAAATAACTAAAAAGTTTACAATATTAAAATTTAACTTGATGTTCTATCGTGCTTGTAATTCATAAATTATCAATCTATGCTTAATGCTAAAATACCTGAAGGATCCATAGAACAAAAGTGGAGGAACTATCAAATCAAATCTCAATTAATAAATCCGGCCAATAAAAAGAAACTCAAAGTTATCGTCGTGGGTACTGGACTTTCTGGTGCTGGAGCTGCCGCTACTTTGGCAGAATTAGGCTACCAAGTTCAAAGTTTTTGCTATCAAGACTCTGCTAGACGAGCCCATTCTGTCGCCGCTCAAGGCGGCATAAATGCTGCTAAAAATTACCAGCACGATGGGGATAGCATTTGGCGCATGTTTTACGACACCCTAAAAGGAGGTGATTTTAGATCTAGAGAAGCCAATGTATATCGATTGGCTGAACTTTCCGCACCTCTTATAGATCATTACGTGCAACAAGGTGTCCCCTTTGCCCGAGAGTATGGTGGTGTGCTTGTTAATAGAAGTTTTGGCGGAGTACAGGTGCAACGTACATTTTATGCAAGAGGCCAAACAGGTCAACAATTGCTCTTAGCCGCATATTCGCAGTTGTATAAAATGAAAAAAGCTGGGAAAGTAGAAGTTTTTGCGAGACATGAGATGCTGGATCTAGTGGTTATAAATGGAAAAGCTAAGGGTATAATTGCCAGAGATTTGGTTTCGGGTGAATTAAAAAAATTTGCAGCAGATGCCGTTGTGCTTGCCACGGGCGGTTACTCAAGAGTTTTTAGATTGTCTACCCTAGCAATAGGCTGTAATGGCAGTGCTATTTGGAAAGCCCACAAACGTGGAGCTTTATTTGCCTCACCAAGTTTTACACAAATACATCCTACAG
>CAYMDB010000146.1:0-7189 GCA_964388865.1 uncultured Flavobacteriaceae bacterium | reverse complement strand
AAGGCATTAGCATATTTTTTCTTCGATACTAAACGCGGTACATTGGCAACGGCTAAAAACGCTAACAGCGGCAATACAAAAAATATGGGATATTCTTTAAACTTATCCGTAACTCCATGTATAAAAATGAGCGTGTAGAGCGATGTTATTGCAAAACTGGCGATAAAAAATAGCATCCCTTTTTTTAATAAAAAGGTTAATCTTGTATGGAGCTTTCCTTCGGTTTTTAAGAGTAAAAATATGGCTCCCTGTGTCATAAAAATAGAGAGTGTTGTAAACCCTACCATAATAGCATAAGGATTTAAAAATTCAAAAAATATACCCCCTTTATAACTGTAATTTTCACCGATTTCAAAACCTTGTAATACATTGCCTAAAACAACACCTAACAAAAATGCAATAAGTGTGTTAGAGATAAAGTATATGATATCCCATGTTTTTCTCCACCATAACATCTCTTCTGAACTTCTAAATTTTATGGCTGATGACCGCAATATTAACATCATTAAAAACAACATAAAAGGAATGTACATTATTGATAACATCGTTGCATACATTACCGGAAATCCAGCAAAAAGAGTACCTGCACCAATTATAAGCCAAACTTGATTAGCATCCCATAAAGGACCGATAGCATTTATAGCTATTCGTCTACTTAAATCCTTTTGAAGAAATATATGCCACACGCCGGCACCGTAATCAAAGCCCTCTAAAATGGCATATCCCGAAAACAACAAGCCTACTACTAAATACCAAAGTGTTGGATAATCTATACCTAAGAATGTTTCCATTTGCGACTACTTTTAAATTATTTTTAGTGGGTTTTCAGCTTCATTATAGGGACCGTGTTTAATCTTCTTATTCATGGAATACAAAAACAATAAGAACAAAATAAAGTAAATGACTAAAAATAGCACCAATGAAAATACAATTTGATTAGAAGCTACCTCCTGAGAAAAGCCCTCACTCGTTTTAAGATGGCCATAAACTATCCAAGGTTGACGTCCCATTTCGGCAGAAAACCAACCGACCTGATTAGCTACTTGTGGTAGAAGAACTGAAAACGCAAAAATTTTGAATAGCCATTTTTTATCAAATAGTGTTCCCCTCCACCATAAAAAACTCGCATATAAGGTTAGTCCAATTAAAAACATACCTATAGAAATCATGATGTGATAAAACTGAAATACGGCATTGACTTGTCCTGGTCGGTCTTCCTTTGGGAAGGCATTTAAACCTGTAATTGGTGCTTCAAAATCTTGATGCACTAAAAACGATAATCCACCAGGAAGTTTAACCCCAGTAACCTCTTGGGTTTCATTATCAACCCAACCAAACAAGTATAAATCGGCAGGCGCAGATTTTTCATAATGCCCCTCCATTGCGGCTAATTTTGCAGGCTGATTTTTAGCCACACCATCCGCAGAGCTGTGTCCTGAAAGTAATTGGGTTAGCGAAAAAATAGTGGCAACGAGTAGCGCAATCGTGAAGGCTTTTTTTGAAATTTCAACATAACGACCTTTCAAAAGATAGTAAGCATGAACGCTTAAGACTAAAAACGCGCCTGCTAAAAACGCACCTTGCCATACATGAATAATACGATCTACACTCGAGGGATTAAAAACCATAGCCCAAAAGTCGGTAACTTCTGCTCTCGCTTCAAATCCTTCACCAACAATGTGGTAGCCTGCAGGTGTTTGTTGCCAACTGTTGGCCACAACAATCCAAACCGCCGAAAACATAGAACCTAAAAACACACCAATAGTAGAAATAAAATGGACTCTGGGGGACACCCTATTCCATCCAAAAAGCAAAATGCCTAGAAATGTACTTTCTAAGCCAAAAGCAAATAAACCTTCAGCGGCTAGCGCACTTCCAAAAATATCACCAACATATCTTGAATACACAGCCCAATTAGTGCCGAATTCAAATTCCATAATGATGCCTGTTGCTACACCAATACCAAATGTAATGGCAAATATTTTTAACCAAAAACGCGTTAAAATTTCGTACTGTTTATTCCCTGTTTTAAGATACAGCCCTTCGGTAATAACCATTATTAAACCAAGACCAATGCTGAGGGGTGGGTAGATGTAATGAAAGGCTATGGTAAAGGCAAATTGTACCCGAGCTAAAATTTCGGTATCCATAGATTTTTTTTACAAAGATATTGAAAATTTATAGCACTTGAAGTAACATAGGTTACAAATAAAGACAAAAATTAAGCTTATTTATGTTTTCTAGTTAAAGTTTTTTACCTGTTCACTTAAGTCATAAACATCAGCATCCTCAGTTAAGGTTGAAATAATACTACTCCCAGCCGCACTTCTATAGCCGCCCGCACAATGCACCACAATAGGCTTACCTGTAGGGATTTTATCTATAGAATCTCTTAATTCATTTAAAGGTATGGCAATGGCACTGTCAAAAATCTTACCCGTATCCACTTCACTTTTATTTCTAATATCGATAATGGTATAGTGATCTGGATGATTTTTAAAATTTTCAAAGTCGAGCGCATCAGAGGTTTCAAATTTTGCTGAACCTAAGGTCATTACAGACTTAATTTGCTTTTCGTAGCCTATTTTAGCAATCCGGCTGAGAATTGATGCTTTATTTGAAACGGAATTAATCACTAAATAAAAGGCTTCGTTTGGCTTAATGATAGAACCAAGCCAGGTTTCAATCTTATCGTCCACAGATTCGGCAACAATATTAATACTACCTTTAAGATGATTACTTTTAAAATCTGAAGCGCTTCTTGTATCAACAATAACAGCATCAGTCTCGTTAAAAGCACTAATTTGAAATTTAAAAGGGATATGACCAAAAACCGTTTCAAAATTAGAGGCACCCTCTTTATTAATATCAACATTAAAACCAAAGTAAGACGGAATAAAGGGCTGATCGCTTAAGATGTGGTTTACAAATTCGTCTTCAGTTAAATCTTTAAATGCCCAGTTTTCTTGTCTTTCCCTGCCTAAAGTACTCGATGAATCTCTGCTCATGTTTTTACCACACAAAGAACCTGCACCATGTGCTGGATATATTATGGTGTGATCTGGTAAGTGATTGAATTTATGTTTTACAGTATGATACATACTTTTGGCTAATGCCTCTCTTTTCGCCATCATATTACCCGCTTTTTCTCGCAAATCTGGTCTACCAACATCACCGATAAATAAGGTATCACCGGAAAACATCACATGCTTACTATTTTTATCTTTAGCAATAATGGTAATACTATCTGGGGAATGACCAGGGGTATGAAGTGCAGAAAACATCACTTTTCCGATTTTCAACATATCGCCATCATCAAAACTATCGTGCGGGTAATTAGCACCAACATGTTTGCTTACATAAATAGTTGCGCCAGTTTCCTTATGAATTTGCAAATGACTGCTTACAAAATCGGCATGTGGGTGCGTCTCAAAAATCGCAACAATCTGCGCTTTATGTTTTTCTGCAAATTCGTAATAAGGTTTTGGGTTTCTAGAGGGATCTACTATAGCCATCTTGTTCTTACTGATTATGGCGTAAGAATAGTGGGCTAAAGGCTTATCTTCAAATTGTTCAATAATCATAGTTTTTTTTGTAAAAAAAATGGCCTATGCCAAATACATAGACCAAATTAAAGTTCTAATTAGAGTGATTTTTTAGCCAAGTACCAATCTACTTTTTCTAAAGAATCATCATCAAGTCTTTCGTTTAGCTCATTTAGAGTTTTGGGTGGCCCAACAATAACTTTATCACCTTTTTTCCAATCTAAAGGCATAGCAACTTTGTGTTTATCTGAAGTTTGAAGTGCTTCTAAGACTCTTAAAATTTCATTCATGTTTCGTCCGACATTTAAAGGATAGTACATGATTAATCGTATTTTTTTAAACGTATCAATAAAGAAAACCGCACGTACAGCTGAAGTTTCACTTTCGTTAGGTTGCAACATGCCGTAAAGCTGAGCTACTTTCATATCTATGTCTGCAATGATTGGAAAATCGAAATACACTCCTGTATTTTCTCTTACATTTTGTACCCAAGCCAAATGCGAGTGAATGCTGTCTATACTTAAACCTATAAGCTCTGTATTTAAAGCATCAAATTCATTTTTTCGGGTTGCAAAACCGCTTAGCTCAGTGGTACAAACCGGAGTGAAATCGGCAGGATGAGAAAATAGCACCACCCATTTATCTTTTGCAAATTCTGAAAACTTAATTTTACCTTTAGTTGTTACGGCCTCAAAGTCGGGAGCATAATCACCAATTCTTGGCATTGCGTTTATTTTTTCATTTGATTGTCTTGTTTCTATTGTTTCCATAATATATTAATTTATTTTGATTATTGTAAAGATAAGAAATTATAGCTTTTAACTATGTGATAATTGTTACTAAAATTCAACCAAAGTTTATGATTTTAGCGGCCATTTTCTATTAAAAAAAGTTTACCTTTGCAAACTATGAAGAAAATTATTTTTGAAACTTTAAAAGCTTTACTGCACTCATAAGCATGAAACTAGGGAGTTACATTTTTTCTACATTACTAATAATGCTATTGATTTTTAATAGTACCAAGGCTACTTTAACCTATGCGTATTATAATTTAGACCCCATGGGTTTCATAGAGGCCTTATGTGAAAATAAAGACAAACCCGAGTTAGCTTGTAACGGTAAATGTCAGTTAAAAAAAGTAGCGGAATCCCAAGATAAAAATCAAAATACCCCAGAAAGTATAGTTGACTTTAAGCAACTCATTTTTTACCCAAATGAAATAACAGACTTTGCGTTTTTAAACATAATTATCAGCAAAAAACAGCAGCCTACAAGCTACTTAAACTTATATACCTTTAGTAAGTCTTACGACTATTTTCATCCACCAAGGGTATAATTCTTCTTTTCTAATTGGTAGAAATTACTACCACAATTATTTAAGTTAAATATAATACTACGCTATATGAAAATATCTTATAGTGTGCTTTTATGCACGCTACTTACTGCAGTGTCTTATGGTCAACAAAACAAGGAAACCCAAAAAGACACAACTAAACAAAAAACACATCAGCTCAACGAAGTTATTGTTACCGGAAATCTAAAAACAGATCCCGTACTAACGATCGTTTCAAATAAATATGACGAGAAAATTGTTCAACCTAAAAATGTAGCTGATTTATTCAATAATATTAATGGCTTTTCGGTCATTAAGCGAGGAAATTATGCCATTGATCCTTCATTTAGGGGTGCGCAATACGAGCAGCTCAATATTCAGTACGATGGAGGAACAAAAGCAATGCATGCGTGTCCAAACCGAATGGACCCAATAACGACTCACATCATACCTGAGGAAATTTCTAAAATCGAAATTATAAAAGGGCCCTATACGGTGAGATACGGAGCCACTTTTGGTGGCATTGTTAATTTAGTGACACAAAAACCAGATTATGAAGATTATGGACTACACGGAAAAGTGTCAGGTGGTTATGAAAGTAACGGTAACTCTACAGTAAATCTTGCTCAACTGCAGTATATTCAAAACAAATATGATATTGTGGCTAACGCTGGGTATAGAGATTTTGGAAATTATGAAGATGGTGATGGTATAGAAATTCCATCTTATTTTAGAAGTACAGATTACGGTGTAAAAGTCGGTTATAATTTTTCTGCCAATGAACGTTTTCAAGCCCATTGGAGACAATCGTTTGGCAGAGACGTGTTGCATGCCGCTTTGCCCATGGATACCGAATACGATAACAGTAGCATTATATCTCTAGATTACAAATTTGACGCTATCGGAAAAAATGTAAAATCCTTGACTGCTAAAGCCTATTACAGCTATGTAGATCATTTAATGACCAACACAAATAGACCATCGTTTATGATGATGGAAGCCTCTTCTGCGGTTAATGCTACCACGCTTGGTGGTAAATTAGAGTTGAACTGGAAACCTTTAGAGCAACTCAATGTGTTTTCTGGCCTAGATGCCATGCATATCGCAAGAGATGGTGGCAGAACGCGTTTAGTAAAAGTGATGAATGGCAACCCGCTGCCTATGCCCATGGAGTTTAATGATAAGGTATGGCAAGATTCCTACATTACAGATTTAGGTGTGTTTACAGAGGCTAAATACAGTTTAAGTTCTCAAACCATTCTAACTGCAGGCGTGCGGTATGATCATGTTATTTCAGATATACAAGATCCTGAAGACGATTTTGCAGCCCGATACGATTTAAAAAAACGGACAGAACACAATGTAAGCGGAACTGTATCGGTTAAAAAAATGGTGTCCAATAATTTTACTTTAGAGGCTGCTTATGGTCGTGGCATTCGCTCTGCAAATATGATAGAACGTTTTATTAATCACTTCACCGTCGGACAAGATCCTTACGAATATTTAGGCAATCCCGATTTAAAAGCGGAAGTAAACAATCAGTTTGAAATTGGTTTTAAAGGACGTGAAGATCTCAAAAATGGCTTCAATAGTTTTAGCTATGAAACGGCTTTTTATTATTCATTTTTTGAAAACTATATTGTAGGAATTGTAGACCCTAACATCACACGTAAGTTTAATCCTATGGCTGAGCCTAGAAATGTAAAAGTATTTCAAAATTTAGATGAAGCTTATAAAACAGGATTTGAAGCTATGGCGCAATTAGCGTTTATAGATCACTATTACTTTAAAACTGAAGTGTCTTACGTCTATGCTAAAAACAAAGATTTGGGCGAGTCGCTTCCGTTGACACCACCGCTAACCACAAGGTTTTCTGTAGGAATTAATAAAGATAAGTTTTGGGGAAATATTCAGTATAACGTCGTCTCAAAACAAGACAACATCTCTCAAAGCTTTGGGGAAACTGAAACAGCGAGCTACCAGACTTTAGATATACGTTTAGGGGTTAAACCAACCAAAAACATCACCTTGGGTGTTGCTGCCATGAATGTTTTTGACGAAGCTTATAACAATCACTTAAACTTCTCTTTTACAAACCAAGCAGATTTTGGCAGAACACCAATAACTGAACCTGGAAGAAACCTTTCTGCTTTTTTACAGTACAAATTCTAAATTAAGGATAAAAAAAGAGGGTGTTTTATTATAAAGCACCCTCTTTTCAATTTAAGATTAGTTTTTATTAATAGTCTCTAGTGTCGTCTTCCTTAATGTTTTTAGTAGCTTTTTTATGACTGCCTTTCATCATAAAATT
>CAYMDB010000145.1:0-7258 GCA_964388865.1 uncultured Flavobacteriaceae bacterium | reverse complement strand
AATGTGCAAAAAATAGCTAATTTTCGCTTAAACGCGAAAAGTTTAAATCACTTCAGTTATAAATTTCATGATTTTAAATTGTCGAAATCAGAAAAAATCACCACTCTAATTTGGGCTTAGTGTAGACTTATAGTTGTGTTAACTATTTCACCACAGAGGCACAAAGGGCACAGCGATTTTTATTAGTGTTCTCTGTGACTCTGTAGTAATTATTCTCATTACAAAGTAAGGGCAAAGCGATTTTCTTGGTGTTCTCTGTCTCTCTGTGGTTTATTTTTAACCACAAAGGCACGAAGGGCAAAGCGATTTTCTTAGTGTTCTCTGTGTCTCTGTGGTTTATTTTTCACCACAAAGGCACAAAGGGCACAGCGATTTTTATTAGTGTTCTCTGTGACTCTGTGGTGAATAAAAAAGTGTATTCGGTGATTTTTAATACCCATTCAGGATTCTTCCTATTCCATTTTTAAGCAATACATTTTGTTTTCGTTGCTGGGACACCCAAAATGAAATCAAAAATACCGTAAATAAATTATTTTCAAAAAGTTATGAATTTTATGATTTTAAATTGTCGAAAACAGGTGTTTTAGAGGTGTTAAAAAACATCCCGAAGGCTTAAAGCCAAATTTAATTGCTGTCAAGATTTCTGTCATGTTGAGCGCAGTCGAAACGCATTGAAATTGAAAATTTTATCATTTATATTTGGAATTCTTTAAATAAAAAAGACCTACATGGTTTTGAAACCATGCAGGTCTTGTAAAAATGAAAGCAGCTCGTTTTTGGATGCTTGTCCTAAACAGGCTGCTTTTTTAATGTATTTTTTAAACTATTTTTTAATACCTGCCAATTCAATATCAAAAATAAGGTTGGCACTTGCTGGAATCACCGGTGGATTGCCGCGTTCTCCATAACCTAAGTAATAAGGAATAAACACACGAGCCTTATCTCCAATTTTCATGTTTAACATGGCTTCTCTAAACCCAGCGATTAACCCTGCGGTTTCGTTGTAAGGCATATCAAATGGTGCATATCTTCCAGCTTGGTCTTGTCTTTCATCATATTTACCATTCTTTTCTGCAACAGATTTCCAGGTGGTCCAGAATAATTCGCCATTTTCAAGATAACCCGCGCAATCAATTTTTACACGATCTGTTGGTTTTGGTGTGACTCCGTTACTTTCGTTTGTAAATATCATCGCCATTCCGGTAGGGGATTCAATTTTACGTCCGGTAAGTTCTTCGTTCTTTTTTAAGAATTCTGCTTTAGCTACTTCAGATTTTGCTTTAGCTTCTTCACGGGCAAGTTCAGCTTTTCTTTCGGCTTCTGCTTTAGCTGCTTCAGCGCGTTCTTTTATTTTTGGAAGCTCTTGGGTAAAAACTTTTGGCGCATCAAATTTTTTGGCTGCAGTACCTATTCTAATAATGTTTAGTTTTTTAATCACCACATCTTCCAAAGGTTTGTTGCTGCCCGGTTGTACCTTTACATTAGAAATGGTATCTAAAACGTTTAATCCTTTTACAAGTTCACCAAAAACGGCGTGGCAAGAGACTCGTGGGTTGGCACAATCTTTTAGGTTACCACTGGGATCGTAGGCATCTAACCAGGGAGTTTCTTTTTCGGTAATATAAAACTGGCTGCCGTTAGAATTCATGCCAGAATTAGCCATAGCTAAGATTCCTGGTTTATTGTGCTTTAAATCTTCGGAAAACTC
Source organism: uncultured Flavobacteriaceae bacterium (assembly GCA_964388865.1). GTDB lineage: Bacteria > Bacteroidota > Bacteroidia > Flavobacteriales > Flavobacteriaceae > Winogradskyella. Next base: position 5,550 of record CAYMDB010000145.1, on the reverse strand, counting down.
ATCTTCAAACTTATAGCCGGGATCACCTGTTCCTGTGCCCGAAGGATCACCACCTTGAATCATAAAGTTATTCATCACGCGGTGAAAGGTGAGCGAATCGAAAAACGGTTTTTCCTTAAATTCTTCTTTAACTAAAGGATGGGTTCCTTCGGCGAGTGCCACAAAATTGGCTACGGTGACTGGAGCCTCTTCAAAAAATAATTTGGCAACCATGGTATCTTTAGTCGTTATAAATTCGGCATAGAGACCATCTTCTAAATCGGGATACCGTTCTTGGCACGAAATGTTTACGAGTACGACGAGTACAACTAATGTTGTAATTGCTTTTTTAATCATTGGTTTGGGTTATTGTATTTAAAGTTACTTCACAAATTAAAGGAGTGTTAGTTCCTATTTTATGTTCATCACCATAGTAGCCATAGGCTTTTTGAGAGGGAAAAATAAAGGTGACCGTTTCGGTAGGCTTCATAAGTTTTAAACCCTCTCGCATGCCGGTGAATAATTCCTCTTTATCTATGATATATGTTTTTTCAGTTGTTTCGTAGATTTTATGACCTTCGATATTAGATACATTAAATTCAAAATTAATAATATCGCCAAATTCAGGTTGAATGGTATCATTTTCAACTTTTGAGTTGTAGTAATACCAAAAACCACTCTCAGAGGCAATGTAATCTTTCTCTGGCTGATTTTTAATTAGGGCTTCGATTTGATCTTGTTCGGCGTCGTTAAGCTTTTTATTGCGCTCTGCAGATTCTTTTAAGAAGGAACCCGATTGCACGGATACTGGCATTCTGGCCTCTGGCGACTTGCAACTAAAGCAAGTAAGCGCTATGGCTGTGATTATGAGCAGGTGTTTCATTAGTATTTTAATTTTATTGGGACAATTCGTTTTTATACTGCGGTAATATACTAATAAATTTTTCAAGGGTAGTTGCCATGTCATCGTCACTGCGACCGCCAGCGGCATTGGTATGACCACCACCGTTAAAATGTGTCCTTGACAATTCATTTACTGAAAACGCACCGGTACTCCGCAAAGATATCTTTATAATTTTGTCTTGCTGACTTTCAATAAAAATCGCTGCAAAAATAATACCTTTTAAAGACAATGCATAATTAACAAAGCCTTCTGTGTCTCCTTTTTTAAAATTGAATTCATCTAACTCTGCTTGCGATAAGCTGATATAAGCGGTTCTTAATTCTGGAATAACCTTTAAATTTTGCAAGGCTCTACCCAATAATTGTAAACGGCTATAACTATTAGTATCGTATATATGGTTGTGAATTTCTGAATTATTGGCGCCTTTATCAATTAAATGGCCTATCACTTGATGTGTTCTGCTCGTGGTGGCTGGAAAGCGAAATGAGCCTGTATCCGTCATAATACCAACATATAAACAGGTAGCAATATCAGCATTAATAAGATCGGTGTCACCAAGCATTTCAATAAAATTATACATCATTTCACATGTTGAAGACATACTAATATCAGAATAGGTGTACTGCGCATAATCATCGGGTTGTTGATGGTGATCTATCATTACTTTGATCGCAGGAGACGCTTCTAAAACCTCTGCCATTTGATCGCCAGCTCTGTGAAACGCATTAAAATCTAAAGTAAATAAATAATCGGCATCATTAATTAGGGCTGTAGTTTCTTTGTGTTGACTTTCAAATTTAAGAACGGTATCGTCACCAGGGAGCCATTTCAAAAATTCAGGATAGTCGTTAGGGGAGATCACTACCACATGATGGTGAAACATTTTTAAATAATGATAAAGCCCCAAAGTTGACCCCATGGCGTCTCCATCTGGATTTCTATGAGGCACAATCACAATATTTTTAGGACTGCTAAACGCTTGTTTTAGGTTTTCTATTTGTTTTCTAGTCATAGGTAGCGAAGATACAATTTAATAACAAATCGTTTAAGGACCACTACATTATTTTAAATTATATTTGGCACAAATTTTACAATAAATGAACCATTTTATTCGGGCTTTTTTAAGCCTTACTTTCGTTATCATGGTGGGATGTAAAGCTCCCAGCGACAGTGTTACTAAGCCGTCTACTACGACACTAAAATCTAGTGATTTCACTATTGCCTTTGGCTCTTGCAACGATCAAAAACGACCGAATGTACTTTGGAATGCCGTTTTAGAACATCAACCAGATCTTTGGATTTGGGGTGGTGATAATATTTATTCCGATACGGATGATATGCTAAAAATGAAGGCCGATTACGAGAAACAATGGTCAGATGAAAACTATCAAAAGCTAAGCGCTTCGACGAAAATCTTGGGCACTTGGGATGATCACGATTACGGTTTAAACGATGCTGGTGCTGACTATGCAAAGAAAAAAGAGAGTCAGCAATTATTCTTGGATTTTATGGGAGTGGCTCAAACCGACGCGCGTAGAAGCAGAGAAGGAGTTTACCACTCTGAAGTCCTAATCCACCAAAAGGGTAGCATTAAAATTATCCTCTTAGACACCCGTTATTTTAGAACAGCTTTAACAGAGGACAATGAGTCTAAAAGACGCTATAAACCCAATAGCGATAAGGAAGGAACCGTTCTGGGATCTGAGCAATGGAAATGGTTAGAAAATGAATTAAAATCTTCAAAGGCCGACTTCAATATAATTGTAAGTAGTATTCAATTTTTGTCTGATGCACATGGATTTGAAACTTGGGGCAATTTTCCTCATGAAGTTAATAAGTTAAAGGCATTAATTACAGCATCTCAAGCCAAGGGAGTACTATTACTATCTGGTGATCGTCATATCTCAGAATTTTCGCGCACTTCGGTTGAAGGCTTAGATTATCCGCTGGTCGATTTTACATCGAGCGGCTTAACACATGCTTACACCAATTACTCTGGCGAACCCAACCCGTATCGCGTAGGTGAGGTAGTTTATGAAATTAGTTTTGGACTTCTAGAATTTAATTTTGAAACGAAAGAAATTAAGATGGAAATGAGAGGAAAAAATAACCTTTTGCTCAATGCAATGAAGCAAACGTTTTGAAACTTGTTTTTTCTGTAAAATAACTTACTTTTGCACCTCATAAAAAAAAACTAAACATGGCAACGAACAGAACATTTACAATGTTAAAGCCTGATGCTGTTGAAAAAGGACACATTGGCGCAATATTAGAAAAAATTACAGCTTCCGGATTTAAAATCGTGGCGATGAAGTTAACTCAAATGACACAAGCTGATGCTGAAAACTTCTACGCAATTCACAGCGAGCGTCCGTTTTTTGGGGAGTTAGTTGAATACATGACGCGCGGTCCTATTGTTGCAGCGATTTTGGAAAAAGATAACGCTGTTGAAGATTTTAGAACCTTAATCGGTGCTACTAATCCTGTTGATGCAGCAGAAGGTACCATTCGTAAATTATACGCAGCTTCTATCGGCGAAAATGCAGTACACGGAAGTGACAGTGATGAAAATGCTGCTATAGAAGGTGCATTTCATTTTTCGGGTAGAGAGCAGTTTTAGGCTAAGCCCATAACATAAGTATACTGAAGATCATCCTTTGTTTGGATGGTCTTTTTTTTGTTTTGTCGTGGTTTCTAATACTGGTTTAAGAACTGATTTAGTCACAACCCTAATAAAGCGTTCAAAAGTAAAATTAATTCGCAGCTATTGGTTAAGCTACTAATTTTTAGATAGGTCACTTTAGCCCCCTTTTTTTACCCAAAATTCTTGCAGTCCGCTGCGCTGCTTCTCTAAGCTTTTCTTAAAATTAGAAAACCGCCAATACCGCATATCACAGAAGCTACAAAAATTCCGATTTTAGCTTGGATAATAAAATCTGGATTAACAAATGCCAAATCTGTAATAAATAAAGACATCGTAAAGCCTACACCGGCGAGCAAAGCAACACCGTAAATATGTCGCCATGAGAGGCCTTCTGGGAGTGTGGTGAGTTTCAGTTTAACCAAGATTTTAGAAATCGCCACAATTCCAACAAACTTTCCTGCTGCTAAACCTAGTATAACCCCTAGGCTCACATTACTTATTAGATTTTGCCCAAAACTACCAGAAAAGGTGATTCCAGCATTGGCAAGAGCAAAAATAGGCATCACTACAAATGCCACAAGTGGATGCATAGCGTGTTCTAAACGTTGAAGTGGAGTAAGTGCTGCTCTTGAGTAGAACCGGATTCTGTCTATTATATGTAATTGATGGTGGGTGAGTAAGGATACATTATTGGCGCTAGTCTTCTCAAAATCATTGGTAAGCGTATTCATTTTTGTCACAAATTGTTTGTCCTCTATTTTAACATTTGCAGGTATGGTTAAGGCGGCAATCACACCTGCTATGGTAGCGTGTACTCCCGATACTAAAAAGGCTAACCATAAGCCGCCTATACCGATAAGACCATAAAATACAATGCTGCGAACACCTAATATATTTCCTAAAATTAACATAGCTAGAAAAATGCCTCCAATGATGAGGCTCATTTCAGAAATATTTGAGGTATAAAAAAAAGCGATGACTAAAACGGCGCCAATGTCATCTGCAATGGCCAAGGCCGTTAAAAATATTTTAAGTGATAAGGGTACTCTTTCACCTAGCATATATAAAATACCTAGAGCAAAAGCGATATCCGTAGCCATTGGAATACCCCAACCTGCAGTCTCAGAGCCTGAGGAATTTAGGGTTAAATAGAAAAGCGCAGGAACAACCATACCGCCTAATCCAGCAAATACTGGGAGTATAGCATCTTTAGGTTTGGATAACTCACCCGCCATAATCTCTCGCTTAAGTTCTAATCCGATAACAAAAAAGAAAATAGACATTAAGCCGTCATTAATCCAATGGTGCAGTGATTTTGAAATTACATAATCATTAAAACGAATAGAAAATGTATTTTCCCAAAAATGGTGATAGGCTTCTTTTAATGGTGAGTTGGCCAAAATCAGGGCAACTATAGCCATAGCAAACAATAAAATACCACTAGTTGTAGAGTTGTTGATGAAACGCGCTACGGGCATTATTACATATCTATCAATGGGATCTATTCTCATGTGTGTTTGGTCTAAACAATTTTATAAATAAAAACCAAAAATAGGTATTTAAATGTCCAATCAAAAAATTCTAGATGTCAAATAAAGCTGATAACATACTAAACAGTGTAAGCTATTTATAACGAATACCTATTTAGCCTTTGTTGTTTGAAATCGCAATATTTCCAACTTATTTTATCAATTTGTGAAAGTGTTCAATTTCACTTTGTTTCCCTTGAATATATATTAAATCTCCTTGATATAAATGCTCTTCGGGTTGAATGCTTTCTAACATTTCACTTTTTCTTTTAATACCTAAATTATTAATACCGTACTCGGCTCTGAGATTTAATTCTTTTAAGGGTTTTCCTAAAAACTTATTGCTGTCTGCTCTTATTTGTAAACAGGTAATATTAAAATCGGCAAGGTGATTTGGTTGATACGATTTTGCCCGCTTTAATTCACCTTTAAATAGTTGGTAATTATCTGCTCTTATCTTATCTATGAGTTGGTTGATTTGGTCTTCAGAGACT
>CAYMDB010000144.1:0-7355 GCA_964388865.1 uncultured Flavobacteriaceae bacterium | reverse complement strand
AAATCATTTTTCAACTAACTAAAAGCAAAAACACAAAATAGTTTACAGTCCCTTGAAAGACTAGCGCTGCGCTATTTTAATTTATTTTGTATTTATTAACCATCGCTTTTAATTCATTGAGATAATTTTCTAAGTCTTCGTTGTCTAGTTTCGGACTTTGATTAGTGGCTTTTGGTAAAGTGCTTCTTGTTTCTTTTAAGTATTTCTGAAGTTCAGGATATTTGTCTTCAATTTCTCTAGTTACAGTTGAAATTTCCGTGAGAATGTCTTGAGTGTTTTTCATAATTAGGTTGATTTGTAAAAATTTAAGAATTTTCGTCAACAAAGACTCTCAATACCTTGTTAAATCTCTATCACAACCCATTAGCTTCGGCAACCAAAAGCGCATTGCTGTCTTCCGAAGCTTTAGCTATAAACTCATTAATAGCCTTATTTCTCTCAAGGCCATCATTTAGCAACACTTTTAAAGCAATCATTACTGCGATACGCGTCCCTGCTTTTTTAACCGCAGTACCGAATAAAGGCTCTAAATCATCATAAGAGACCTCTTTCGCCAACTCTTGAAGTTCTGCCTTGGTTACTTGTTGTTTCGCTTCAGGAAGATTGGTGTATTTTTTACCTAATTGCTGAATCACACTGATTGCAGAACGCTGCTGTTGCTGTGGCTTAGCTGCACTTTGATTCTGATTCTTATTTTGAGCTTTCGGCTTTTGCTTTTCCCAACTATCCCGTAATCCCACCGTTTTGTTGAAAACTAATGCTCCTAGTTTTGAATCCTTATCAACATTAAAATAGCCTATACGTTGAAATTGAAATCGCTCTCTAGTTTGTGCATGAGCTAAACTTGGTTCTAAATAACCTGTTGTGACCTTTAATGAGTCGGGATTAAGAAACTCCATAAAATCCTTTTCCTTATCACTATCTGGTGACTCGTGCATAAACAGGCGATCGTACTCCCTAATTTCAGCGGTTATAGCATGTTTAATAGATACCCAATGCAATGTTCCCTTCACCTTTTTATCGGTATCTTCTGAATAGGTACAGTGAATTTCAGTAATCTCACCATTTGCATCTTTCTCAACACCTTCAGCTTTGATGATGTAGGCGTTTTTAAGTCGCACTTCACCACCGAGTTTCAGCCTAAAAAACTTCTTACTGGCTTGTTCTTTAAAATCTTCTTTTTCAATATAAATTTCACGAGAAAAAGGCACTTTTCTATATCCTGCAGCGTCGTCTTCTTGGTTATTTTCAGCTTCTAACCACTCTTCTTTTCCTTCAGGATAATTAGTAATCACTACTTTTACAGGATCTAAAACAGCCATCACGCGATTCGCGGTTTTGTTTAAATCTTCGCGAATACAAAACTCAAGAAGTGAGACATCAATAACATTTTCACGCTTGGCCACTCCAACTTTTTCTATAAATTGTCTTATCGCTGCAGGTGTATAGCCACGTCGTCTTAATCCTGAAATTGTTGGCATACGCGGATCGTCCCAACCTTCAACCACACCGTCCTCTACAAGCTTGAGTAATTTTCGTTTACTCATAATGGTATAACTCAAGTTTAAACGTGCAAATTCGCGCTGTTTAGGTAGCATAGGAAGCTCCGAAGAAGCAAATTTGTATACGTTTTCCTTAAACCAATCGTAAAGCTCTCTATGTGGCTTAAATTCTAGTGAGCAAAGACTATGTGAAATTTGTTCAATATAGTCACTTTCACCGTGCGTCCAATCGTACATGGGGTAAATGCACCAATCGTTTCCGGTTCTGTGGTGGTGCTTTTTTAAAATACGATACATAATAGGATCGCGCATCAACATATTAGGATGTTGCATATCAATTTTTGCTCTAAGAATATGCTCACCTTCATTGAATTCGCCATTTTTCATGCGTTGAAATAAATCGAGATTTTCGGCAACGCTTCGATTTCTGTAAGGGCCATCTACACCAGGCTGTGTAGGTGTTCCTTTTTGTTCAGCCATTGCTTCGGATGACTGTGAGTCTACATAGGCCTTACCAGCTTTTATAAGTAAAACCGCCCAATTGTATAAATCCTGAAAATAATCTGAAGAGTACAATTCATTTTCCCACTGATAACCTAACCAAGCCACATCGCGCTTAATCGCATCTACATATTCTTGCTCTTCTTTTGCTGGATTTGTATCATCAAAACGCAGGTTGACAGGGGCATCATACTTCTCTCCTAGTCCGAAACTAATACCAATAGCTTTAGTGTGGCCAATGTGTAAATAGCCATTAGGCTCTGGCGGAAAACGAAAGCGCAGTTTATCTTTGCTTAGGCCATTTTCTAAATCTTCTTCTATAATATGCTCAATAAAATTGAGTGCTTTGGTTTCTTCTGACATTCTTAAAAAATAAAGTGTAAAATTACATAAATTGTAACATTTATCCACTAGTTTGTAATTATATACTGCTAACCAAAAAATAAAGAACCATGACGTATAAATGTCCGAAATGTGATAACAGCACTTATGAGATTGGCCAAATGAGAGCTACAGGTGGCACCTGGTCTAAAATATTTGATGTGCAGAATAAAAAATTTACTTCAGTAACGTGTAAAAAGTGCACTTATACCGAATTTTTTAAGGCAAAAACCAGCGCCTTAAGCAATATTTTTGATTTTTTTACAAATTGATATCCTATAATCAACTTCCTTTAAAATCTAATTGAAGTACGCCTAAGTAATCTTATTTTTGCAGTATGGGAGTAATTAAAGTTGAAAATATAAGAGTATTTGCCAACCACGGTTGTTTAAAGGAGGAAACCCAAATTGGCAGTGACTACAGAGTTGATTTAGAAGTAAAAGCGAACTTAAAAATCTCTGCGGCGTCAGATGCGCTCAAAGATACGGTTGATTATGTCTTTTTAAATAAAGTGGTGCGGGAAGAAATGGCAAAACCCTCCAAATTGCTAGAAACGGTTGCCCAGCGTATTTTAAATCGCTTTTTAAGTGAAGATCAATTAATTGATGAAGCCACAGTATCAGTGAGTAAAATCAACCCACCAATTGGAGGAGACGTTGAAATGGTTACTATTAGTATGACACAACAACGAAAAAAGTAAATCAAACTAGTGTAAAACCTTTATTTTTTTTACATTTGCACGAAAATTAGGGTGTCGTGGCCGAGTGGCTAGGCAGTGGTCTGCAACACCACTTACAGCGGTTCGAATCCGCTCGACACCTCAGAAGACCTTCAAATTAATTGAAGGTTTTTTTATTACTAAATTTTAAGAAAATTTAATTAAAGTCAAACACCACTTACAGCGGTAACCCCGATATTTTGGGGCGCTAGACACCTTTAGAATCCTTCAACTATCTTGAGGGTTTTTTGTTTAATACGAAAGACCTACAAGGTTTTTGAAACCTTGCAGGAACAGTGTAAAAGCTCCGACTTTTGAAATTAACTAACATCATATTTGTTTAATATCAACTTACGGTCTAGAAAAGGATTAGATTATTGCTTTGCGCCTTTTTTTTCTTATCACATATAGGGCTATATAGGATAAAATGGCACAAATAATAGCAATAATCAGCATATTATACACAAACGGCAGTGTCTGTGAAAGTGTTCCTTTTTCAAGCATTAAAATTCGGAATGCCTCTAAAAAGTGGGTCAATGGTATAACGTCTGCAATATATTGTACCCAAAGCGGCATTTGACTTAAAGGCCATGTAAAACCACTTAAAATAAAACTTGGAGTGGCAATAACCATTAAAACCTCCGTGGCTTTAAGTTGATTAGGAATTATAACACTGACTAATATGCCGAGAAAACTTACCGATAATACAAACACGCCTGCCACTACAGTTAAAGCTAAAAAATTTTCGTTAAATGGCACCCGAAACCAAATCGCAAACATCCAATACATCAGCCACACTCCAAAACTTAAAATTAAATAGGGTACCACTTTAACCGTCATCATATTAAAAATGGTCTTGCTTTTTTCTGCCAGTTCTAAAAAGGTTCCTTTTTCATATTCAGAGGCAAATGATAAAGCCAAACCAAGCAATAAAACTTGCTGCAAAACGGTTGCTAATACTCCCGGCCACAAAAAGTACATGTAATTTGTGCTTCGATTATTTTTTCTTACAAATGTGGTTTTAAACGGCTCATAACTCGATGCTAAAAGTGCTTCCGGTACGCCTTGTTTTCGAAGGGTCTCTATTTCAATTCCAGCTTTTAAAGTACCTAAACTAAGCTGAATAGCACTGGAAGCATAATTTGCAGTCAAAACATTAGCGGTGTTAACAATGGTGGTGATTTCAGGATATTTTTTAGTTAACAAGGCTTTTTCGAAATCTTTGGGTATAAGAACAATGGCGCTTGCGTTTTTTTCTATGACCAATTGAGACAAGCCTATTTCGTCAAAGCGCAACGCTGCGATGTTTAGAATTTCATTATCGTTGAACATTTGAATCGCTCTCGAACTCATTTCACTTTGATCTGCATCAACTACAATGATAGGAAGATTGGTGACTTTGCCTTTACCGTAGACAAAACCGAGCAATACTCCATAGAGAAGTGGCGCCCCAATAAATAACAAACGCAGCACTTTATTAGCCCAAAACAAAGCAAATTCTCTTTTTATTAATTCTAAAATGTTTTTCATGCTTTTAAAATTTGTATTGGCTTTGTTGCTTCTGCTTAAAACTTTGTTTAAACAAACAAAACGTTACTGTTTTGTATTGACTAAAACTGTTGCTTTTGTGAATAGAGATCGTGCTTGTTCAGCATCGTTTGGTAAAATTTTAACTTCGAATAGGGACTCCTGAATTTCGTAATCTGGGTATGCAGTTGCAATATTGGCATACGCTCCTAACTGTTTGATGCTATTTACAGTGCCTTCTATAGTTTTGTCGTTGTAAAACACGCTAATCTCTTTGTTTGCTCCTATCGCAAAGTCTTCTAACTGGCTTTCTGGAATTGAAAATCTGAAATACGTGCTTTCACTTAAATAGCCATTAAACAGTGTATAACCTGGTAATGCCAACTCCCCTAATTGCAGTGTTCTGGTTTCTATTGACATATCCTGAGGTGCTATAATGTAGCGTTCACGTTCTGCAACTTGAACTTCTTTTAATGCCCCCATAGCTCTATCTTTCTGACCAAGTGCCATAGTCTGTTCCTCGATTCTCACGCCACCTACAACACTGGCAATTTCAGCATCTACAGCGACTAATTGGGACTTTGCACCTTGATACTTCGCAAAGGCCTCGTCATAAGTTTGTTGCGGTACTAAAGAATCTTTGACCAAATTCTCGAGACGTTTTAGAGATTTTTCTGCAAATGCATATTGTTCTCTCAGCGCAGTTTGATTAGCCGTAAGTTGTTTTAACTGATTTCTAGTAGCTCCTTTTACAGCCATTTCATATTGAGCTTCTGCGCTTGTAACAGCTCCTATAGCTTGGTCTCTTTTAGCATCAACCTCAGGGGAATCTAAAACTGCTAAAGTGTCTCCTTTTTTAACGTTAGCGCCTTCGCTGACATAAAACTTTAAAACACGTCCCGGTATTTTACTAGTTATGGCAATTTGATCTCTTTCAATTTTACCCTGAATTTGATTTTTAGGTTTTTTACCGCAACCCAGTGTTAGTAGTAAAAAAGTAAGTATAAAAAATGTGTTTTTCATTTTTATTTAATTTTTGGTAATTTCTTCCACAAGAGTTCCTGTGGCGATTAAAACGTCAATCGCCGCTTGTCTTTGAATAATTTTCTTTTCTACAAATTGCTGACTCGCCTTGTATAGATCATTTTCAGCTTCAAGACGATCTACGATTGAAATCAAACCTTCCCTGTATTGTCGTGCTGCTAAGTCAAGATTATTGAAGGCAATTTTTTTCTTTTGTTCGGCAATATCAATTTGCATCAGTGCTGCTTCGTAACTCGATATAGCGTTATTCATCAAAAGTTCTAGTTGCTGTCTGCTATCATCGATTTTATTTTGAATTTGATCACTATTAATTTTAGCCGTTTTGATATTATTTTTTCGTTCAAACCCGCTGAACAATTCCCACTTTAAACCCAAACCCAACATCCAATTAGGTCCAATTGAAAATTGATCTACTTGGGTATTTATCACATTGCTAAAACTAGAGGTTGGCACCGTGACCGTAGAATTAAAAAGATCGGTATAACTCATTGAGGCAAAAGCACCTAATTTAGGCAAATTACTGCCCTTTTCCTTTTTTAAAAGATAGTCTAACGCTTCTTTAAAAGATTCCAATGCTAGTAATTCTTGTTTTGCATCTATATTTAATTCTCGTTCAAAAATAAGGTAAGGTAATAACTCATAAGAAATGGCTTCGATTTCAGCTTTATCATAACCTGTTAAATAGGTTATTTTTCTATATAACAAAGATTTACTATCTACAAGTGACACCCGTTTTGAGTCCAACTCAAGTTGAGCTAACTTAATTTTATCTCGGTCGTAGGGCACAGCAACGCCATTTTTAATAGCTTTTTCAATACGTTCTGATTCTTTTTGAAGTCGTGTCTGCGTATCCAATAAAAGTTCTTCAGAAGATTGAATTAAAAATAATTGGTCGAAACTTTGAATCACGGCTTTTGCAATTTTATCTTTATCTGAATCTAACAAATAAGAAGATCCTTCAGCTTTTTTTGCTAAGGCTTCCGCACCATTCTGAATTTGATTTCCACTAAATAGGACCGAGCTTAAGGTTAATTCACTCCTGAATAAATTACCTGTACTCTCTAATTGTGTTTTTCCCTCAAACAATTGTATGCCCGAAATAGGCAGTGTGGTTGTTGACACATCTAAAGTAAATGAATTGTCGTAAAGAGCTAAGGCAGAAGTCGCCTCTAATTTTGGGATGTACTTGTTAAGCAATTTCTGCCGATCAATTTTTAACTTCTCAATATCTAAAGCTTGATTTTGTAAAGAAAGGTCTTTTTCTATTGCTTTTTCTATTGCGATTTTTAGTGGCTCTTCTATGCTGAGTTGTCCGTTAGAAAATTGACTTAATATTAATAAAAAAAATACTAACTGACCTATTTTTATTACTTTCATTTTTTTGTTTCTGACGGTTTACATTTGATTTTTATGTAATATTCGCTATATGTTTTTCTTTATTTAATATAATTAAAAACAAGAGGTATTGTTCTTAGCTTGAGAATTTAACATCATTAATATGTCAATAAAAGTACTTAAATAAAGTTTTATTAAATTATTAAACAGTAAAAAAATAATAAAATTTAATAGCTTTAAAGTTCTAAAATTCGTTAGATACTCAAAACAACGAAATGCGACTTAACAAAGCGAAATATTTTATTGGTCACTAGGACTTACTCGCTCTATCTGCTCTTTACTTTTTT
>CAYMDB010000143.1:0-7373 GCA_964388865.1 uncultured Flavobacteriaceae bacterium | reverse complement strand
TTTTTTCGTATAAATTTGGAAATAAACCTTGGGTTAGAAGTAAAACTCCAAAGGCTAGGATAACTATGGCTATGATTTTTTTGGTCTTAAAAATACGTTTTGGTGTTAATTTACTTTTTAATCTTTTGGCAGCGGCTATTTTGGCTAAATCTGTTAAAAAATAAGTAACTACCATGGTTGCAATAAAAACCATAACACCATTCTCTGATGTAGTTAAAGAGGTTCCGATTACAATAAAGCCCAACCAACCTAAAAGCACGCCTATATTAATAAAATTGAGTAAAAAACCCTTTACGAAAAGTTTACCGTAATCTTTCTTTGGAAGTTCAATTCTGTGGTGCTCTCTAACAATAGAACGAAATGATTTTTTGGTTTTAACGAACGAGATAAAGCCATATACCACTAGCAGCATTCCACCAAATATTAGAAAATTTGGATCGTCTTTAATTTTGTTCACCAATTTATTAGTGCTATAAAAAGCGACTGCAATAAAAAGAATATCGGCAAATATGACTCCTAGATCAAAGATTAAAGCACTGACAAAGCCTTTTGTAGCGCTTGTTTCTAGAAGTACAAAAAAAACAGGCCCAATAGTAAACGCTAAGATAATACCAAATGGAATGGCTGTTAATATATCATCTAACATGTAACACTTGTGATTTACACAAAAGTAACAAAACTAAGAAGAATTTACATACGTTTTACTTTACCTCCTAAAACCCGACTTTCGTTGATCTCTTTTGTATTGCCATATACGTAAACATTACCTCCCGCTTTTATCTTTACATCCGCAAATTCTGTAGCGTTAACATAGGCTTCTCCGGCAGCGTTTACGCTAACTTCTGTTTTTGACGTCACAAAATCCTTTCCATTAAACATACCACCTGTGTAAATCTTGATATCTTGATTTTTTGAGCTTCCCATTACGTTAAGAATACCACCACTAACCGCCCTAAAATTGGCATAAGTTGTCATTAGTTGTGCAGTGATCTCTGCACCTTCTTGCACTTTTAAATCTATTTCGTATTGTTCTATGGCTTCTTTTATTTGTACTTTAGATCCTTCATTAGCGTCCACTTCATCTACAGATGTGTAATATAAAACCACTACCGTATCATTACCGTCGAAACTCTCTTCGAGTTTCATTCTTATTTTGAGCTTGCCGCTATTGTTAACAATCTCAACATCTCTCCTATTTTTACCTGAGATGAGGACTTTATTTTCATCAGATTTAATCATTTTTAAATTTATTAAATCATAGACTTTTACTGTTGAAAATTCCTTTATCGATTTTTCTAAAGTTTCCTGCGAATTGCTATTAAAACTAACAATTACAGCTAGCATAAAAATGATTTTTTTCATAGTTCTTACTTTAACACAATTACTTTTTTACTAAATAACCATTTTAATTGAATTTGATCTCCCGACTGTTTTCTAACAATACGACGCTGTGGCGATAACACTACGGTTATTACAGCTGATACTGCGGCTAGAAGATACGGATTGATATCACTAAATATGGACTGAATACCTAATCGTATTACTAAATAGGTAACTAAAAATATAATAAAAACGTATACACTCGCTTTGGTACTGGTCTTCATATATTAGATGGCTACTTTTACTGCGGTTCCGGTGATGGAAACCATAGCATAGTTATTTGTAGTCAACTCTATTTCAACTTTAATGCCAACAACAGCATTCGCATTAAGTTTCTCTGCGTTTTCTTTTAATCGCTGAAATGCCGTTTCTTTCACCTTATCAATACTTTCTTGAATTTTTTTATAGTATTTAGACATGCTAAAACCTATTGCTATAGGGTCTTCATTCATTGCAACACCTGTTACAATACCTAAATAATCTACAATCTTAAAGCCTTCAATTGAAGTGGTTGTTGTTAAAATCATCTTATAAGAATTTTATTATAGGTGTCTATTATAGATGAAATGTTACAACATTTTTATATTTCTTAGCATCAAGATTTTGGTTTACCAACCATATAAAAATCGAGATGTTTTTTTACTAAATCGGCATTTTTTACTTTCACAATAACCTCGTCACCAAGCTGATACATGGTTTTAGATTTTTTTCCAATCATAGCGTACTGATCTTGATCAAATTGATAGTGATCGTCTTTCATATCCCTTACACTCACCATGCCTTCACATTTATTGGATTCAATTTCTATGTAAATTCCCCAATCGGTAACACCAGATATAACTCCTAAGAATTCTTCATCTTGATGATCTTGCATAAAACGAATTTGCATGTATTTTATAGAATCGCGTTCAGCTTTGGTCGCTAAATATTCCATATTACTGCTATGCTTGCATTTTTCTTCGTAAATTTCTTCATTAGCAGACTTTTCACCATCTAAATACTGTTGTAATAAACGATGTGCTATAACATCTGGATACCGACGAATTGGGGAGGTAAAGTGACTGTAATATTCGAAGGCTAAACCGTAATGGCCTATATTATGGGTTGTATATTCTGCTTTAGACATGGTTCTAATGGTGAGCGTATCAACTAAATTTTGCTCTTTTTTACCAACCACATCACTCAAAAGTCTATTTAAAGAAGATGCTATATTGTTTCTATCTTTAAAATTAAGTTGATGTCCAAAACGTGCTACCACAGTCTGTAGTTGTTCTAATTTAGCTTCATCTGGCTCATCATGCACACGATAGATAAAGGTTTTTTTAGGATTCATTTTTCCAACAAATTCCGAAACCTTTCTATTAGCTAATAACATAAATTCTTCAATCAGTTTATTAGCATCCTTACTTGACTTAAAGAACACTCCAACGGGATTAGCTTCTTCATCTAAATCGAATTTTACTTCAACTTTATCAAAAGAAATCGCTCCTTCGCGCATACGTCTTGAACGCATCTTTTTAGCGAGTTCATTCATTTTTAGAATGGCATCAGCTATGGCCTGATCTATTTTATAAGCTTTTCCTGTTAAAGATTGGTCTTCTGGTATTTCATTAGATTTTGTTTCAATAACAGATTGAGCTTCTTCATAAGCAAAACGCGCATCAGAATACGTAACCGTTCTACCAAACCATTGGTCTTTAATTTCGCATTTGTCATTCATTTTAAACACAGCAGAAAAGGTGTACTTTTCTTCATTAGGTCGTAATGAACAAGCACCGTTAGATAGGCGTTCTGGAAGCATTGGCACGACTCTATCTACCAAATAAATTGAAGTTGCACGCTCATAAGCTTCATCGTCTAAAACCGTTCCTGGTTGCACATAATGCGATACATCAGCAATGTGAATTCCTATCTCATACAAACCGTTTTCTAGGACTTTAAATGACAAAGCATCATCAAAATCTTTCGCATCTTTTGGATCTATGGTAAAGGTTAAATCCTTACGCATATCTCTTCGCTTTGCAATTTCCTCTTTGGTGATAGAAATATCTAAATCATTAGCAAAAGTCTCAACTTCGTAAGGAAACTCTATTGGTAAGCCATATTCCGCTAAAATGGAATGGATTTCTGTGCTGTGTTCACCTGGTTTACCTAATACTTGTAAAACTTTACCGTAAGGTGAATCTGCTTTTTCTGGCCAATCTTCAAGGGATACTAAGACTTTATCACCATCCTCTGCTTTATTAATCTTATTAATAGGCACAAAGATATCTTTATACATCTTTGGACTGTCCGTAACTACAAATGCAAAATTTTTTTTATCGTGAATTTGAATGGTACCAACATATTCGCTTTTAGCGCGCTTTAGGATATTAGTAATTTCACCTTCTTGTTTGCCTCTATGACGTCTTTTATAGGCGTAAAATTCTACCTCATCTCCATCTAAGGCTTTATTCATGTTATTAGAAGCTATAAAAACGTCGTTTTCAAAATCATCTGAAATCACATAACCATTTCCCTTAGCGCTTAAATCTAAAATACCCGTATGATATTCGGTAGTTACTAAAGCTTTAAACTTTCCACGTTCTACTTCTTCAATCTCTTGTTTAGACTTTAGCTCTGCTAATTTTTTAATAATTTGATTGCGACTGCTAGCGTCATTAACACCTAATTTAGCAGCAATCTGTTTGTGATTAAAGGTTTGATTTCTATCTTTTTTTAAAATACTTAGAATGGTATTTGTGAGATTGGAAATTTTATTATTTGAGGGTTTCCTTTTTTTATTTCTTGTCATTTAAATTGTAATCATATTCTTTCCTAAAAGTGTTAGGAATTCTAAATTTTATACTCAATACAGGTAGGAGTGAAGCAATTGAGCTGTTGCAAAGCTACGTTATTAAATTTAAATAGTGTTTAGCTAAGGTTAAATTATTAAAAATTTGAGTTGTTCACAATTATATACATATCATCATTTTCTTTTTAAATTTAAAATAAATAAATGATGGTTATTATAGTCTGTTCATAATGGTCATAACTTTCTAATCTTTTGTTTTGATAACTCGCAGTTTACATTTTACTACATTTTAGTTAACATTAAATTTACATTTAACTATCTCATTTTAAAGCTGAATTAAAAAAGTATTAACAGTTGTTAATAGCTAATGTTCATAGAAAAAGCTCACATGTATTTTATAAAAAAGTGTTCATCGTCCCTGTGACGATGTTTAATAACTTACTTGAAAAAAAGTACTAACTAATTAGGTTATTAAGTCGCAATTTTTGTTTGGAAAAATTAAGAGATTATCCTAATTTTTGTTTTCATTACTTGTGAACACTTATTAACAAGTAATGAGTCCTTATGTTAACCGACTTTAATTATTTGTAACTTTGGGCTTTTATAACTAATCTTTCATATCATGACAATTTCAATAGGCAACGACCATGCTGGTCCGGATTATAAGTTTGCTATTATTAAACATTTAAAAGCTAAAGGTATTACCGTTAATAATTACGGTACTGATACTTTAGATAGTGTAGATTACCCCGACTTTGTGCATCCGGTTGCAAAAGATGTCAATGATCATAAGGTAGATTTAGGTATTTTGATTTGTGGTTCTGCTAATGGTGTTGCTATGACAGCTAATAAATATCAACATGTGAGAGCAGGAGTCTGTTGGACGAATGAAATAACGGAACTCACCCGTCTTCATAATGACGCTAATATTATTTGTATACCAGCTCGTTTTACCTCAATCGCACAAGCTATAAAAATGGTAGATACTTTTTTAGAAACTAAATTTGAAGGAGGTCGTCATCAAAATCGTGTCGATAAAATTCCATTATCGTGCTCATAATTAATTAAAAACTTAGATTAGCATGGGTCACGATCACTCGCATCATTCCAAAGATTTGCAAGGTCAAAAACTTTTAATTTCCATAGTCTTAAATATTATAATTACGGTTGCTCAAGTTATTGGTGGCTTGGTTTCTGGTAGTTTATCTTTATTAAGTGATGCTTTACATAATTTTAGTGACGTTATTACCTTAATTGTGAGTTATGTCGCTTCCAAATTATCGAAACGGAAAGCGTCTATTAGTCGCACCTTTGGTTATAAACGCGCCGAAATTTTAGCGGCTTTTGTTAATGCTAGTACTTTAGTTATTGTAGCAGTTTTATTGATTATTGAGGCTATTAAGCGTTTTAAAAATCCACAAGAAGTAGAGTCTGGACTCGTTATTTGGCTATCAATTATAGCTATCGTAGGGAATGGATTAAGTGTTTTACTATTGCGAAAGGATTCTAAAAATAATATAAATATGCGTTCTGCTTATTTGCATTTATTAACGGATATGTTAGCAAGTGTAGCGGTTTTAATAGGTGGTTTATTAATGAAGTATTATCAGCTCTTCTGGATTGATAGTTTATTAACGCTGCTAATAGCCTTGTATTTAATTTGGGTTGGCTATGATTTGTTAAAAACCTCAACAGGTATGTTGATGTTATTTACACCCAGAAATATTAATATAAAGGATGTGGTAAGGGTTGTAAATAAGCTTCCTAACGTAAGTAAATTACATCACGTGCACATCTGGAATTTAAGCGATAACGAGTTGCATTTAGAGGCCCATTTAGATTTAAAAGCGGATATTACGACCACAGCTTTTAATCATTTACTCATTACTATTGAAGCTGTTTTACATGAACAGTTTAATATTAATCATGTAACTATTCAACCAGAATACAATAAAGAAGATCCAAAAGAAGTAATTGTACAAGACTAATGCTAAATATTTCTATAAAATCCTTTCATCAATTAACAACAGAGCAACTTTATGATTTGCTACAACTGCGATCTGAAGTTTTTGTTGTTGAGCAAGACTGTGTTTATCAAGATGTTGATGGTAAGGACCAAAAGGCTTTGCACATTTTTGGTTACAAAGCCAACGAGTTAGTAGCGTATACACGTATTTTTAAGGCGGGTGATTATTTTAAGGAGGCTAGTATCGGTAGAGTAGTGGTTAGAGCAAATGCCAGAAATTTTAAATATGGTTATGCTATAATGAATGCTTCTATTGAAGCCATTAATACTAATTTTAAAGAAACTGAAATTAGAATTTCAGCACAAACCTATTTAAAGCGTTTTTATAACCAATTAGGTTTTCATGAAGAGGGTGCGGAGTATTTAGAAGATGGAATTCCGCATATAACCATGTTTAGATCTTAATCGTTTTTATAAATACGCGTTACTAATATTTCTACACGTCTGTCTAGTTCAGGAGCACCACCTAAAGGTTGTTTACGGCGCATACCTGCGAATTTCATTCGGTAGGTTTTTACACCATTGTTAGCTAAATAATCATAAATGTATTTAGCTCTTGCTAAAGAGAGATTTCGCTTTTTTGTTTTGCGATCTATAGCATCGCGTTCCCCTTGCGTGCAGCACACATGACCTTCAATGGTAAAATAGATTTCTGTGCGTTCTGCAAGTATCTTAGCAATGCGATCTAGCACGACCTTAGAATCTTTTGTAAGGTAGCTGTAGCCTGTTCTAAATAATAAGTTTTCAAGCAGAATTTTATCACCTTCTTTTAAATTACCTTTTAATAAATCTTCGGCATTTTCTTTTTCTGGCTTAATTTCTTTGGGCTTAGGAGGGAAAACAGATTCAACGATAATTTCAACTTTACGATTTAAACCACGTATTTTGTTAAGATTGTCTTCACGAACAAGGTTCACCAAAATCTTTCCTTTACCATCAACATTAGTTATTACAGATTCGTCAAATTCATTGTTAGAAAAAACAGCTTTTATAGCATCAGCGCGCTGTTGTGAAAGTGTGAGATTGTAGGTATCGCTCCCTCTATCATCACAAAAACCAAAAATAGAGATCTTTTCGATGTCCATATTTTCAATTTTCGATAAAAAAAGAAGTAATCTACTGTGTTCTGTTTCAGGAATATCAAAACGGTCGGTTTCAAAATAAACTTCGTGT